>JBDTGB010000314.1:0-9224 GCA_039937635.1 Burkholderiaceae bacterium
CCCGCTCAGACCGACGTGCGGCCACACCCTCATATTGGCTTGTCGACCGTCACCTACCTGTTCGATGGCCAGATGACTCACCGTGACAGCCTGGGCGTGCAGCAGGTGATTCTTCCGGGTGCGCTGAACTGGATGACCGCTGGCTCCGGGATCAGTCATTCTGAACGTTTCGATGGCATGCGCGAACAGGGCGGGCGCATGGACGGAATTCAGGCCTGGGTCGCCGCTCCCGAAGCAAATGAAGAGGATGCCGCGACATTCGACCATTACGCAGCCGACATTCTGCCCGCTTTCGCGGATGCCGAAGTTTCCGCGCGCCTGATTGCGGGCAGCGCCTTCGGTCTGCGCAGCCCCGCAAAAGTGCATTCGTCGCTCTTTTATGTTCATGCCGAGTTGCAGTCAGGCGCTCACATCGAGTTGCCGGGCGATTATCCCGAACGCGCGGTGTATGTGGCCAATGGAGGCATCGAGGTCGATGGGCGGCAATATCGACCTGGCCAGATGCTCGTGTTTTCTAAAGGAGGCGCCCCAGTGCTGAAAGCGCTCGAGGCGTCGCGCCTGATGCTGTTGGGTGGCGAGCCGCTAGGGCCTCGTCATATCTGGTGGAATTTCGTTTCTTCACGCAAAGATCGTATTGAGCAAGCCAAGGCTGACTGGCTTGCAGGACGTATTCCGCTACCTCCGCTGGACAACAAGGAATTCATTCCTTTGCCCAGCGACGCCGCGCCCAATCCGATGTCCTGAGCGCGAACTTGATTCATTCGTAATAAG
Source organism: Burkholderiaceae bacterium (assembly GCA_039937635.1). Lineage (GTDB taxonomy): Bacteria > Pseudomonadota > Gammaproteobacteria > Burkholderiales > Burkholderiaceae_B > JBDTGB01. The sequence continues at coordinate 772 of JBDTGB010000314.1, forward strand.
CTGGCAGGCCAAGAGGCCGGAATTCCGCGACTACAATTAATAGTACATGGCAATCTCGGAAAAACTAGATGGATGAAAAAACTCAAAATCAATCAACCGGCCCACTTGTAGTATGCACAATAGGACACTCGAACCGGCCCATCGAGGCGTTCCTGGCTCTGCTCCAAACGAACGGGGTCACACACGTGCTCGACGTGCGCACCATTCCACGATCGCTGCACAACCCGCAATTCGGCCAGGATTTGTTACCCGGCTATCTTCAGGCAGCCGGCATCGCCTATACCCATATGGCGGGACTCGGCGGGTTGCGGCACACAAGCCCGAACTCGCCAAATGGAGCCTGGCGCAACGCGTCGTTCCGAGGCTATGCCGACTACATGCAGACGGCGGGTTTCGCAGCCAATGTCGAGATCATTGTCGAGCTTGCGCACGATGAGCGCTGTGTGCTGATGTGCGCCGAAGCTGTGCCCTGGCGCTGCCACCGCTCGCTTATTGCGGACGCCCTCATCGTGCGGGGGATTCAGGTCGAGGACATCATCGGGCCACGAGGCCGCTCAGTGCACAAGCTGACCGCCTGGTCGCATGTTGACGGTTTGCAAATCACTTATCCACCTGAAGAAGCCGGCACATCCGAATCATCGATCTGAGACCCAGCCGCGCCATCGCCGGACGAAACCGTTTGCGTGACCCGTTCCTGATCGGCATGGCGTGAATCGATATTCAGCAACTCCGCGTTGGACGAATCGGCGTGAGCGCGTTTTTGAGCCGGCGCCAAAGCCCGATGCAGGTTCAATGCAGTATTGATGATGCCAACATGACTGAACGCCTGCGGAAAATTTCCCAGCATGCGGCGCGTATGCGGGTCGTACTCTTCAGCTAATAGACCAACATCGTTGCATAGTCCCGTCAGACGCTCGAACAGAAAACGGGCATCGTGGTCACGCCCAAGCAACACATAGACATCAGCCAACCAGAAAGAACACGCCAGAAACACGCCCTCGCCCGCGGGCAGGCCGTCCGCGGTTACTTCGCTGTCGTAGCGAAGAAGCAAACCATCGCGCATCAGGCGGGTTTCGATAGCCGCAACAGTCCCCAGCACGCGAGGATCGTCGGGAGGAAGAAAACCAGTCAAGGCAATGTGCAAAAGACTGGCGTCGACCGATTTTGAACCATAATACTGGACGAAGCTGCCGAGCTCGCTGTCATATCCCTGATGGCACACTTCGGCATGGATTTCGTCGGCGATACGGCGACAGTTTACAGAAAATGCTTGACCATTTTCCATACCCTCCGCCACGATGGCGATGCGGTCGAAAGCGACCCAGGCCATAACCTTGGAATGAGTGAAGTGCTGCTGCGGCGCCCGGATTTCCCAGATGCCTTCGTCGGGCTCGCGCCATGCTTTTTCCAAAAATGGAACAATCGCCTCGGTGATGGCCGCAATACGCGGGTGCGGAGGCAGCTTTCCCTTAATCGCCTGAACCATGGCATCGGCCACTTCGCCAAACACATCCAACTGGGTTTGCAAAGCCGCGGCATTGCCAATGCGCACCGGTTTGGAGTCCTCGTACCCGCACAGCCAGGCAAGCTCATATTCAGGCAAACGACGCTCGCCGCGCAATCCATACATAATCTGCATTTGGTCAGGGTCGCCCGCCACCGAACGTGTGAGCCAGTCGCGCCAGGCAGCCGCCTCGTCGAAATAGCCCAGGCTCATGAACGCCAAAAGAGTCATTGTTGCATCGCGCAACCAGCAGTATCGATAATCCCAGTTGCGTTGACCTCCCAATCGTTCGGGGAGCGACGTGGTGGCTGCGGCAACGATGCCGCCGGTCGGAAGATAAGTAAGGGCTTTCAAGGTAATAAGCGACCGCTTCACCATACCGGTCCACGCCCCCACATCGGGGCAACGACCGGAAAATTCATGCCAGAAATGTTCAGTCTCGGACAGTGTGGCTTCCGCATCGAACGCCATGACCGCCTTTTGGTCAGACGGCTGGTGCGAAAGCGTGAATGTCACGCGGTCTCCCTGGGCAACTGAAAATGTGCTGATAGTGCGCTTGCCATATGGCTGCAGCGGCACGCGCGTGTGCAACACCAACAAGTCCGGCCCCGCCACAGCGGTCAGCGTGTTCGGTTCGGGATGTTCCACCCACGGAATAGAACGGCCATAATCAAATCGTATGACCAGATCCATATCAAACGATATGCACCCTTTCAAACCCACGACAATGCGCACGACGCTGGAGTGATTGAAGGTGGTCGGCATGAAATCGATCAGGGTCGCTTCACCCTGTTCGGTTATAAATGTGGTTTCAAGGATCAGCGTATCGTCGCGGTAGGCGCGCTTGATGCTTGTTATTGATGACGACGGCGCAATCTTCCAGCGTCCGTTATGGGCTTTCCCCAATAGGGCAGTGAAGCACGATGGCGAGTCAAAGCGAGGGAAACAAAGCCAGTCTATTGATCCCCGGTTCGAAACAAGCGCTGCAGTGCGACAATTTCCAAGCAAAGCGTAATCTTCGATCTTGGCTCTCATAATTTTCGGCCGCCAATATGTTGTAATCTACGTACTGAACTTCCAAAGGATAAGTACGATGAAAGCAATCCTTGTGCCCGTGGACGGATCGGATTGTTCGACCCGCGCGATGAAATTCGCAATTGAAGTCGCAAAAGGACACGACGATATTGTCTTGCATCTGCTCACAGTGCAAGCTCCGATAATTTCAGGTAACGTCAAGCGATTCATTTCGACAGAAGCCATTCATAGCTACTACCAGGAAGAAGGCAAAAAGGCCTTGATCCCCGCCAAATCGCTACTTGACGAGGCCGGCATCACCTGCGAAGGAATAATCGAAGTGGGCCCCGCCGCGCGAACAATTGCGGAATTTGTGAAAAAAAATCACTGCGACTTGGTCGTTATGGGCACCCGGGGCCTGGGAGCAGTCGCCAACTTGGTTTTGGGTTCCATCACCACCAAGGTTCTGCACTTGGTCGAAGTCCCGGTTACCCTGGTCAAATAACGGGTTGCCTAACCACGCTCGAGCAAATCGGCCATGTCGTGGGCGTGCTCTTCTTCCACTGCCAGAATCTCTTCCATCATGCGCCGCGTCGTTGGATCGCGGTCGCCCAGATAGGCGATTATCTCGCGGTAGCTGTCGACTGCGATTCTTTCGGCCACCAGGTTTTCCTTGATCATGTCTTTCAGATCTACGCCCTCCACGTATTCGGAATGACTACGCTGGACGAGGCTGTTGGGCGAGAAATCAGGCGCTCCGCCTAGTTCAATAATACGAGCCGCAATCATGTCGGCGTGGCCCTGCTCTTCCCCCGCATGAGCGGCAAATTCGGCGGCTACAGGTTCGGCATGAATGCCGCTGGCCATATACTGATGTCGTTTATAACGCAGCACACAGACCAATTCAGTGGCCAGCGCATCGTTAAGCAGTTTAAGCACGGTGTTCCGGTCGGCGGTGTAGCTTTCAGTCACCGCGCCGTGGTCCAGGTTTTTACGCGCCCTGGTCCGAATTGCTTTGACATCCATAACAAAATCTTCACGAGGACGTTGTTTCTTGCTATCGGCAACCATGTCATTTGCTCCTGTAGAAAGTGATCTCCCAACGCAAAACCAGGTCGGTCCGTCTGAGAGATAAGCACCAGTTAATACACATACTACACGCTTACTCTATTAAAGCGGCGCCTGCAGCCAATGCAGGCTAAATAGCTTTTGCGGGTCGACCCACACTCGTCCAGGTTGAAATCCGGCACGGACAGCCAGAGCACGCAAGCCTTCCACAGTAAATTTGTATGAATTTTCAGTGTGTAGGGTTTCACCCTCCTCAAAATCAAAGCACTCGCCGCACACGTGAACCTGTTGCGCCGTGCGACTTATCAAATGCATTTCCACACGCCGCAAGGGCGCGTTATAAAACGCGCCATGAACGAACTGCGACAGATCGAAATCCGCGTCCAATTCACGATTTGCGCGCGCCAGCAAATTCAAATTGAATGCCGCGGTAATGCCTTGCGAGTCGTTATAAGCTGCATGCAAAACCGCCGGGGCCTTGATCAGATCCACGCCTATAAGCAACGCGCCGCCTCGCAATGACCGGGCCGCCTGATGCAGAAATTTCAAAGCGTCGGCCGGATGCAGGTTGCCTATCGTGGAGCCCGGAAAAAAGCCCACGCGGCGGCCGCCGCCGGGTTCCCTTGCGGGCAAGTGGAACCCGGCGGTGTAATCAGCCATAATCGGCAGCACGCTTAAGCTTGCGTAGTCGCGCTGCAATTGAGCTGCGCTGGCGGATAAATACGCCCCAGAGATATCAATCGGCACGTAGCGCAAGGGCTTGTCCATAACATCAAGCAATAAACGGATCTTGCGCAACGAGCCTGCACCGAACTCGACAATTTCGGCGCGCGGCCCCATTTGCGCGGCGATTTCCCCCGCATGAGCGGCCAATAACGCCAGCTCCGTGCGCGTTGGATAATACTCGGGCAAGTCGCAAATGCGATCAAACAGCTCAGAACCCCTTTCGTCGTAAAAATACTTCGGCGACAGGCTGCGCGGCCGCAACCGAAGCGAGGCGAGCATATCGCTTGAAAAGTCGCCTAAAGCCGGCTTTTCATTCGCAATATTAAGAAAATCGCTATCGTCGTTATCGCGACGACGTTGTTGGCTAATTATCATTCCACATCCTTGGCCAGACGCACACCCGAAAATTGCCAACGGGCCGCGGGAGGGAAAAAATTTCGATAAGTAATGCGCGCATGGCCAGCCGGAGTGGCGCAACTACCGCCGCGCAGCACCAACTGGCCCACCATGAATTTTCCGTTATATTCGCCAACGGCGCCCGCTTGCGGGTGAAAGCCGGGGTACGGGTCGTAGGATGATCGCGTCCACTGCCATACATAACCCATTGCCTGGGCCATCCCCGGCCGGCGCGCGGCCGCTTCCCATTCGAATTCAGTAGGCAACCGCGCTCCAGCCCATTCGGCAAAAGCCGCCGCTTCGTAGAAACTCAACTGGCAAACCGGATCAGCCGTGTTCATCGGCAACAACCCGCGCAGGCCGAATACTTGCCAAGCTTGCGACGCTGCGTCATCCGCGTCTGAAGGCACCCAATAGGCCGGCGCCCGCCAGTCGCCGGTTTGGACGGCCGCCCACCCCTCGGATAGCCATAAGCGAGAATCGCGATAGCCGCCATCGGCGATGAAATCGGCGTACTCGCCGCAAGTCGCCAAACGATTGGCCATTTGATACGGAGTCAATAGCACGTCATGACGCGGCGACTCATTATCGAAGGCGAATTCCGACCCGTTTTCGACATTGCATCCGATAGAGGCTACGCCACCCGGCATCTCCAGCCACTTCAGTTCTGGCGCTGCGCGCGGTCGACTCAATAAACCGCTGCTTTGGACGGGCTGATAAGCAGGCCAAAGCGGATTGCACGACAAGGCATGCAGAATATCCGTCAACAACAGTTCCTGGTGTTGTTGCTCGTGATGCAGTCCCAGAACCACCAATGGGCCAATATCCACCCACCTGTCATCATCGCAGCTCTCGATGAAGCGCCGCACGGCGGCGTCGACATGCGCGCGATACGCATGGATTTCCGGCAGCGCCGGGCGCGTTAAAAGCCCGCGCGCGGGCCGGGGATGGCGCGGACCCAGCGCCTCGTAGTAGGAATTGAAAAGGTAGAAATAGCGCGTGTCGAACGGCGTATAACCATGCAAGTGCGGGCCCAGCACCATCGCCTCGAAGAACCAGGTGGTATGCGCCAAGTGCCATTTAGTCGGGCTGGCGTCAGGCATTGACTGAACGCATTGATCCTCGGCCGATAACGGAGCCGCCAGCTCCAGTGTGTGCGCCCGAACCTGCAAATAATGCCGCACCATACCCGAACGCGACACTGTCGCGCAAACAGGATCAACCTCAAACGACGAAGTAACTGACATAAAAAATTAACCTTTGGTCTGTGAATAACCCAGACCCGATCTTTTAAGTTTACGTTTATTAAAACATGGCTACGCGCGATATATCTTTCGATACGTTACCAAACCCAAGCACACCAGGGCAAGGATATGTCAAGCCAGAACGGGCGCATGCGCCGCGGGGTCGGTGCAACTGGCGCGGCCTGTTTCGATGTGGCCGGAAAAACGGCGAATATAGTCAGGATACTCCGCCACGACCAGCGTCGCGTCGTACCAATGGCCACAGTCTTTCACCTCCCAGATGAACTGGTGGGCGGACTCGGGCGCCAATGCAATCGCCTGTTCGGGATTGTCGTAGACGGCGTCGGTCAGCCGCAGCGAAAGCGCCTTCACGCCCTGATTGCGCACTTCGACCAACAAGACGTCTTTGCGGCGGTCATAGTGGGCCTCCATGCCAAGCAGCGCCGTATCGGAAAAGCCAGCTGGTGAAATAACCCCTTTCATCATGCGAACAAAACCGTTTGGCCCATAAACCGTCCATGCATAATTTCCCAGCGGAGCCGCTGGGAAATCATCGGATAATAATTTCCCCGCTTCAACGGTATAACGCCTTGGCGAGAATCGCGGATCATCGGCGTACGCCCAAAAATGCGCACCCTGCTTACCCTGGTTTTCAAATTGCACGCGCAGCCGCTTATCGCGAATATCCAGGCTGGCGCGCACATGCAAGTCATACGGCAAAGGCCGGGCGGGTCGAATGCCCGGCTCTTGCGCCTGGAAAGCCGAAACCTCGCCGGCTGGCGCGCTCGGCTTAAGCAAGACGCTGCATTGCTTATCCGCCAGCGCCCGATAATCCCCGGTGTCGGGCAAAACGGGAATAGTCTGATCGCAGCGGGAAAAATCCAGCGCCGCCGACAGATCGCCGCAAACCGCGCGCCGCCAGGCGCTGATATTCGGTTCAACGACCCCGAACCGCCGTTCGATAAAACGAATAACCGACGTATGGTCGAACACCTGCGAGCAAACAAAACCGCCCTTTGACCATGGCGAAATCACCGTCATCGGAACTCGCGACCCCAGCCCATACGGAAGGCCGTCGGCTTCGTACACAGGATCGTGCAAAGGATTGACGATGGTATGCAGCTCGTCCCGAACCGCAACGGTGCTTTTCCCTTGACCGGAATTGGCGGGCGGCTGCGGCGGCGGGATATGATCGAAAAATCCATCATTTTCATCATACAAAACAAATAGAACGGTCTTGCTCCACACTAGCGGGTTGGCGGTTAATGCGTCCAAAACTCGGGCAACGTAGTTGGCGCCGTAGGCCGGCGTCCATTTCGGATGTTCCGAAAAAGCGGCCGGAGGCAAAAGCCATGAAACCCGTGGCAATTCATTGCGCCGCGTATCGTCGGCCAATTGCGTCAGGGAACGGGCCGTCATTGCCTTGCGCCGCAAAGCAGACCCTTCTGGCGCATCGATGAAATTCTTGAAACTGGCCAACACGTTCAAACCAAAATTACCGCTGTAATTATCGCGAAAATTCGTGCCCTCCTGATATACCTGCCATGAAATACCCGCTTTTTCCAAGCGCTCCGGGTAAGTCGTCCAGGTAAAGGCGGGCAACTCCGGCTTAAGAACAGCATCGCGGTTATCGATCAGCGGGCCGCCGCCCCTGCCCGATGGATCGATCGTACCGGTCATTAAAAACATCCGGTTCGGATGCGTCGGCCCTGGCAACGAACAAAAATAATGATCGCAAACGGTAAATGCGTCGGCCAGCGCATAATGAAAAGGAATGTCCGCGCGCAAATAAAAACCCATGGTCATATCCGTTTTGTGGCGAGGCCACGCGTCGTAGCGGCCATTATTAAATGCCGCATGCGTTTTATGCCATGAATGATCCAGATCGCCCATGCACTGCGCGCTCGTGGTTTGCGTATTCAGATGAAATGGAGCAATGGCGCCGCGCGATACGTCGTTTCTGGTTTGGAACCAAACTGGTCTCTGGCTCGTTAGCCGAATGGGAAAACGATCGTTGTAGCCGCGCACGCCACCAAGATGCCCCAGATAGTGATCGAAAGATCGGTTCTCTTGCATCAGTACGACGATATGCTCCACGTCGTCCAAAGTTCCGGATTTCGAGCAGGCTGGAATCGCCATCGCCTTGCGTATGGATTCAGGCAAGGCATTGAACAACACCAGCGACCCAGCCGAAGCCGCCGCCTTCTTCAGGAAAATACGTCGATCGGAACGGCCCATGTAACTTTCGCTTCGTAGTAGGTGGTATAACAATGACGTTCAACAACACGCCATATGCACGCGACAGTCTAACTGAATCCAACAATGCATTTTGACTTATCGGCAGGGCTATGCCAATCGGGTAAAAAGGCAGCGCAATGCATGCCTTGCTAAACACGCTGCTGGACAGCATCGCCATGCATCCCCAATGGGCTTTGCTGGTGGTGTTCCTGGTTGCATTTGCCGAATCGGTTGCCCTGATTGGCATCCTGGTTCCAGCCGCT
>JBDTGB010000315.1:0-2475 GCA_039937635.1 Burkholderiaceae bacterium
AACAACAACCAGGACAGCTTCTCGACATCGCTGACGTCGGGGTACGATACTAAACCAATTCGAGGCCGCTTGGCGGTGCCCGCCACCCGCACGCCCGCCTGAACGGAAACCCCTGTGCGCAACGCCTCGATATTCAGGATCGGATTGGCGATGTCGCCCTGAAACGTCACCGTTCCGCGACGAAGCTGCAAATGTTGACCGTAGACGTCAATCGACCCGCCGCGTGTCCTAAGCTCGCCTTCACCTGTCAACCGGCCGTCGACCGTAAGAATGCGCAAGCTGCCAAGCAATCCTGAATTCACGCCATAACCCGTCAAATAGAAGCGCGACCCAAGGTCGACTGTTAAATCCAGGGAAATATCGGCCGGGACCTCCGTCTTTTTAACTTGGCCCGGCCTGATAACAACCACGTCATTATCGACCGTCGGGACGCCGCCCAGCACGTCCAGGTCGAACCAACCCGCATCGGCCGTTACGCTGCCGGCAATGGCAATTTTCGGAAGCGGCGCATTCACCGTCAATTTACCGGTCACCATGGCGTAACGATCCGCGCGCTGCAAAATCGGATAACGAACCAAATCCACATTGATTGCGCCGGTCGACTCAAACAGATTCCAGGCGCCGCTTAGCGCCAGACTGCCGCCCTTGGCCTGCGGGCTGGTTGTCAGCCACTCGTTGGTGCGCCATTCTTTGGGAGTGACGCGCTGTTGCGCCGGAAAACGCAAGCTGTCCAAAACAAAGCGGTTGCCCTCAAGGTGCGCCGCCAGTGTTCCATCCAGAAGGCGCACTCCGTCGTCAAGGCGAACCAGCCGTATTTTTTGACCCGCCACCGTCCCGCTGGCCGCCCAGGCCCCGTCCGGCTGGCTCTGCGCCTTCAGACTTGCTTTAAGCGAACCGCCCAGATCGGTGGCGTCGCCCAGAAATAGGCTTGCCCAGCCCAGATCTGCAACATCGGCCTGCACGGTTACCTCTTTTGGATCTTTCTTGTTAAAGCTGAAAGCGCCGCCCGAAGAAACATGAAGGAGCGCCGACCCGCTTGCCGCAACCCGCCCCATCTTGGCGGTGACAACGTTCATATCCGCGGTCACCTTGCTTGTCGATGCGCCCGCGCGCCGTGCGACAACATCAACACCCAAGGTTTGCAGACCCAGCATAAAACTGGGGTCGCCTGGCACGCGCAAATCACCCGAACTGCGTTTAATGTGCACCTGGCCCTCAAGAGCGCCGGCAAACTTCAGGTCCCAGTTCGAGTCAAACACGATCTCGCCCGTCCCGTGATTTTTTTTGCGGGCCGCCTTGGCTCCGTCACTATCTTCGCCTCGCGCGCCGAAACCAAGCTCGGCCCACAGAACTGAGACAACGTCCGAGGACAGCGCCAATCTATCGATGGCGCCCTGTGTTTCCCACCGGCCCGGGCCGCCGCGCGACCCTTTGTGTCTGATGACGAATTCAGTTTGCGACGGCAGCGAAACTTTGATCGTCGCGGCACCCATTTGCCACTGCCAGGCGGGGGCCACCGCCCCAGGCAAAAACTCGAGCGCAAGCGATTTTCCCAGAGTCGCGCTTAACCCGCTGCGGCGAATCCGAAACTGGGACAAAACGCCATGCCATCCCGGAGCCACGCCATCCGTCGTCTGCCCCGAAACGGGGCCGCCCCAAGCGCCTGACGCGCGCAACGCAAGCTCGATGGGGGCGGTCGCAAAGTCGTTGGGCTGACTATTTGCGGGAGTGTAAGTCGCCGTCAAATCCGCCGTATGGGCCGCCGGGGAACCGCCTACGCGGCCTTGCAGTTTTATGCCACCCGCAATATCGGGCCAGAAAGCCGCCAGTTGCGGAGCCAGCACGTTTAAATTCAATCGGCTGCCGGCGTCGCCCAGCGCGCCATCCGCGCCGAGATGATTCTTGCCAAGACGCAAATCCATCGTTACATCGGTCAGCTGCAGCGTTTTCCAGGAATCCGCCTGGGGCGCGGCCACTCCGCCTGCGCTGTCAGTAATCTTGGCCTTCAACACTCCCGACAAAGGCTGCTTATTCCAGCGCGAATCGGGGCTGAACTCAATATCCAGATTGGCGGAGGAAAGCGCCCGGCGATTCAACAATTGAACGTCAAAATTCATCGACGTCGTGATTAATGCGGACGGAATAGCCGATCCCGCTAATTGTCCCAGGTTCAATTTCTTGCTACGTACAAAGCCCGCAAGATGATCGTGAATCACATCGCCGACCATTTTTGAATCCCAATCAACGTTGGCATCCAGCGACGAGCCATCGGCCAGATCAAGACCAAGCACCGCCTGTTTGAACGGAAAGGCGGCGCGAGGCAGGAGAGTGGCATTGGCATCCAGACGAACGCCTTGGCCGCGCCCAGCCAGCACCACTTTCAAATTCTCAAGCGAGCCATCAATAGTCGACTCGACCTCTATAGAACAATCTGCCGCCTTCACCTCGTTGGTGGCAGGCAAAGAGGGAACAAAA
>JBDTGB010000316.1:0-5288 GCA_039937635.1 Burkholderiaceae bacterium
CATCCCTGTCGGAAGCCGAGATTGCCAACTATGCGACAGAGCTGGCCAGGCATAGCGCCGGCAAACACGGTCCGGAGCATCGTCAGGCGCACGTTGGCTACTACCTTATCGACAAGGGATTGCCCCAACTGGAACACTTGGCGCGGATGCGCCTTTCCGCATGGGAGTCCTTGCGCCGGCGCTTTGAGCGTTCGCCCTTATTATCGTACCTTGGACCCATCTTTTTATTATCCCTGATTTTCACAGGCAGCCTGCTGCTGCAAACACGGGGCCATGGGCTGCACCCATCGATTCTTATTGGCGTGGCAGCCATATCTCTGTTGGCAACAAGCCAGTTGGCTATCGCCCTGATGAACTGGCTGATCACCTTGTTCACCAAGCCGCATTATCTGCCGCGCATGGACTTTTCCACCGGGATTCCACCTGAATCAAGCACGCTCGTCGTCGTGCCGACGATGCTATTAACGGGACAAAACATTGAATCGTTATGCGATGCGCTTGAAGTCCGTTTCCTGGCCAATCGCGACCAAAACCTGCGCTTCTGCCTGCTTACGGATTTCTCCGACGCGGCTAGCGAAACAATGAACACCGATGCTGCGCTGTTGCGACAAGCGCAAGAAACCATCTCCGCGTTAAACGAAAAATATGCCGGCGAACCTTCAGAGACAAATCAGGACAATAAATTCCTTTTGCTGCATCGGCCGCGCCGATGGAACGCGCAGGAAAAAATCTGGATGGGATACGAGCGCAAACGAGGCAAGCTGGCCGATCTGAACGCCTACCTGCGCGACCCATCCAAAAATCCGTTCTCGTGCATCGTGGGCGACACCACCGGTCTGTCGACCGTGAAATACGTGATCACGCTCGATACCGATACCCGGCTGGAACGCGACTCGGCGCGCCAGTTCGTAGGCGCCATATCCCACCCCCTTACTCGAGCCGTCTACGACGAAGAGCAACGGCGCGTCACGCAAGGGTACGGCATCTTGCAGCCGCGCGTTTCGACCAGTCTGCCAGCGCGAAATGCCTCGCGTTACGGACTGCTTTTTGGCGGTGAACCTGGCATCGACCCCTATACACGGACCGTCTCGGACGTATATCAGGACGTATTCGGTGAGGGTTCATTTGTGGGAAAAGGCATCTACGACGTCGATGCCTTCGAGCAAGCGCTGGCAAACCGTTTGCCGGAAAATCATATTCTCAGTCACGACTTGCTGGAAGGGTGCTACGCCCGTTGCGGTCTGATCTCCGACGTGCAATTGCACGAGGAATACCCGGTTCGATATAGCGCGGACGTCAAACGCCGGCATCGCTGGATCAGAGGCGACTGGCAATTGACGGCGTGGCTGTTCCCACGCGTGCCAGCCGCGACGGACACCAAACCAAACACGCGCCGTGAAAAGAATCCGCTATCGACCCTCTCTCGCTGGAAGTTGCTCGACAACCTGCGCCGTAGCGTGGTCCCCACCGCGCTGACCTTGCTATTATTATTGGGTTGGACAATATTGCCGGCCGAGTGGCTGTGGACCACGACGGTGCTCAGCATTCTTTTCCTGCCGCCGTTGCTGGCCTGCCTGATCGACTTGTTGCGCAAGCCCGAAAACGTTTTGCTGCGGCAGCACATCATCGCCACGGCGCGCTATACCCGGCAGCGATTTGCACAAGCATTGTTGTCGCTGATTTTTCTTCCCTATGAAACCTTCTACAGCCTGGATGCGATTGCGCGCACGCTGTGGCGCCAATTGATCAGCCGTAAAAATCTGCTGGAATGGAACCCAAGTCACGCCGAACGAGCCAGCCAGAACACTCTGGACGCGTCATATCGCCGCATGTGGGCCAGCCCATTCATCGCCACTGCAAGCGTCATCGCTTTGGCCGCGCTAAGGCCCGAGGCGCTATGGTCCGCCGCCGCGCCTGTCTTATTGCTATGGCTTCTTGCGCCAGCGATCGCATGGTGGGTTAGCCAACCACTTCCACGCGACGAAGTCCGCCTGACGAGCGAACAAACTTTATTTTTGCATCGCCTGTCCCGAAAAACCTGGGCCTTTTTCGAGCACTACGTCGGGCCGGATGACAACTGGTTGCCGCCCGACAACGTCCAGATCGAACCCATATCGCTCGTGGCCCATCGCACCTCGCCCACCAATATCGGCCTGGCGCTGCTGGCCACTTTGGCCGCCTGCGATTTCGGCTACATCACAGCGGGCCAATTAATCGAACGCTGCGCCAACACCCTGCGCACAATGGACGCCCTGGAACGGCATCAGGGCCACTTTTACAACTGGTACGACACACGACACCTGAACCCTCTGCTGCCGATGTACATTTCGACCGTCGACAGCGGCAACCTGGCCGGCCACTTGATGACCTTGCGGCCCGGCTTGCTGGCGCTGCTGGACGAGCCGATTATTGCGCCCCGCCTCTTCGAGGGCATCCACGACACTCTTGATGTACTGATCGAACGCGTTCCCGCCTCGACACGCGGAGAACTGAATGAATTTCGCATCTATCTGGCCGACGCATGCAAATCGCCCCCCACAACAATCAGCGCGACATTGCAATCTCTACGGCAGTTGGCGGAACTTGCGGGGACCTTTGCCAATAATCCCGAACACGCCGAACAGGCCGACTCCATAACAAGCGAATGGATACACGCTCTAAACCGTCAATGCATAGACGCTTGCAACGAATTAAAACATCTGGCTCCATGGAGTGAAACGCTGCGCTCCTCGGACTGGGATGTCGAAACACTAAGCCTGATCAACACCATACCCACTCTGCGTACGCTGGCGGGACTGCACAGCCAGTTGCAAAAAGCTGGAGCCTCCGAGCGGTGGGCCGAGCTCGCAGAACTCATCGAGCAGGGCAGCAGAAACGCCGCCGAGCGTATTGCCGTCATCGGCCGCATAGAGCTGCAGGCGATCGAATTCGCACGCATGGAATACGGCTTTTTGTATAACAAGACCACTCACCTCCTGGCCATCGGTTACAACGTCAGCGATCGGCGGCTCGACACCGGATACTACGACTTGCTGGCTTCTGAAGCGCGTCTTTGCAGTTTCGTCGCTATTTCCCAAGGACAATTGCCGCAAGAAAACTGGTTCGCTCTGGGACGTCAATTAACCATCGCGGGCGGTGATCCGATTCTACTTTCGTGGAGCGGCTCTATGTTCGAGTATCTGATGCCGCTGCTGGTCATGCCACGCTACGACAACACGCTGCTCGACCAGACCTATAAAGCCGCGGTGAAAAGGCAAATCGACTATGGCACCCAACGCAATGTGCCGTGGGGCTTGTCCGAATCGGGCTTCTATACGTTCGACGCCGGCCTGAATTATCAATACCGCGCATTTGGCGTACCCGGCCTTGGCCTTCGGCGCGGGCTGAGCGACGACCTGGTCATCGCCCCGTACGCCTCGATGCTGGCCCTTATGGTGACGCCCGATGCGGCGTGTCTTAACTTGCAAAAACTGGTCGCCAACGGCTTCAGCGGCGAATTCGGCTTGTATGAAGCCGTGGACTACACGCCCGCTCGTCTACCGCGCGGAAAAACCTACGCCATTGTCAAATCGTTCATGTCGCACCACCAAGGCATGGGATTTCTGTCGCTGGCCCATCTGTTGCTGGACCAGCCGATGCAGCGACGCTTTGAATCAGACCCCTTGTTTCAAGCCACGATGCTGCTTCTGCAAGAACGTATTCCAAAAGCAACCGCGTCGTACTTCAACACCGCCGAATTGGCCGACGTCCGCATGGTGTCGGATGCGCAAGACATGCCCATGCGCCTTCTAAAACGCGCCGACACCCGGCGTCCCGAGGTCCAGCTTCTGTCCAACGGGCGATACCACGTCATGGTCACCAATTCGGGCGGCGGATCCAGCCGCTGGAGGGACCTGGCGGTAACCCGTTGGCGCGAAGACAGCACACGCGATCATTGGGGATCGTTTTGCTACATACGGGACCTTGATAGCGGACTTTTCTGGTCGACGACCTATCAGCCGACACGTAAAAAACCCGAGAACTATGAAGTCATTTTCTCGGAAGACCGGGCTGAATTCCGCCGACGCGACAACGGCCTGGATCTCCATACGGAAATCGTGGTGTCTCCGGAAGACGACATCGAATTGCGCCGCGTTCACATTACAAATCGATCGCGTGCGCGTCGAACCATCGACATCACCAGTTATAACGAAGTGGTGCTGGCCACGGCCGCCGCCGACTCTGCCCACCCGGCCTTCAGCAACCTTTTCGTCCAAACCGAAATCCTGGAGGCGCAACACGCTGTCATCTGCACCCGACGCCCACGCTCGCAAGACGAAAAAACACCCTGGATGCTCAACCTGATGACCTCTCACGGCGGCAGCCAAGGCCCGATCTCGTTCGAGACGGACCGTGTCAAATTCACGGGCAGAGGCAATCGGCTTTCAGCGCCAGACGCCATGACCAGCCACGAGCCGCTATCGGGCACCCAGGGTTCAGTGCTTGATCCCATCGTGGCCATTCGATACCAGATCACCCTTAACCCAGAGCAATCCGCCACCATCGATAGCGTCACTGGCATGGCGGAAACACGCGACGGCGCCCTGCACCTGATCGGGAAATACCAGGATCAATACCTGGCGAATCGCGTGTTCGAACTGGCATGGACCCATAACCATGTGGTGCTGCGCCAGCTTAACGCCAGCGACGCGGACGCCCAACTGTACGGGCGAATGGCAAGCTCGATCATTTACGCCAACTCGCTGTTGCGCGCCGACGCCAGCATCCTGACTCAAAACCGCCGCCAGCAGTCAGGGCTGTGGGGCTATGGAATTTCGGGCGATCTGCCGATTGTGCTGCTGCAAATCAAAAACGTTGGAAACATCGAACTTGTGCGTCAATTGGTGCAGGCCCATGCCTACTGGCGCATGAAAGGCCTGTCGGTCGATCTCGTAATCTGGAATGAAGACCACGCGAGTTATCGACAATTATTGCAGGATCAGATAATGGGCCTGATTATCTCGGGCGTTGAAGGCCACACCATTGACCGGCCCGGCGGAATCTTCGTGCGCATGGGCGACCAGATATCGGGCGAAGACCGAATTCTGCTTCAATCGGTGGCGCGCCTGATACTATCGGACAGCCGCGGCACGCTAACCGAACAACTTGGCCGGCGCAGCGTTCCCGACACCTATATGCCCACCCTGACGCCGGTGTTCAAACAGCCTGCGGAAATACCGCGTCTTCCCGCACCAAAAAGCGACATACCGGCCGCTCATGGCCGAGTTCTGTTCAATGGTTTAGGTGGA
>JBDTGB010000317.1:0-3132 GCA_039937635.1 Burkholderiaceae bacterium
CAGTAGCACCGCGCCAACGATAACAATGGTCAGGAAAGCGCCAACGTACAGCTCCATACTGAAATGAGGCCGCCTTTTCAAAGCAGAAGACGTCGGCAACGATTTCACGGCTTCCATTATTTAGTCCTGATGCGCGGATCGACAAGCCCATACGCTATATCGATCAATAAATTGGCGGCGACAATCAACATCGCCAACACGGTGACCGTCGCCTGCAACACGGGGTAGTCGCGCCCCGAGATTGAATCAAACGCCAGCGTCCCCAGGCCTGGCCAGTTAAAAACCCGCTCGACCACGACAATGCCGCCGATCAGGCTGCCAAACTGCAGGCCAATGAAGGTAATCAGCGGGATGGCGCAATTTCGCAGGGCGTGCTTGTACAACACAACCCATTCCTTTAGGCCTTTACTGCGCACCACCATGATGTACTGGGTCGACAACGTTTCCAGCATCGACGTACGCACCAGCCGGATAGTGGTCGCCGACAAAATGATTCCCATCGTCAAAGCAGGTAAAACAACGCTTCTGACGCTATCCATGCCCGAGGGCGGGAAAAGAGGAAAGGTAATGGCAAACAATAAAACCAGCATGATGCCCAACCAGAAATTGGGGAAGGACAAACCAATCAAAGACAGAACGCGTATGGTTTGGTCGGACCACTTGCCCCGATGCACAGCCGCATGAACCCCCAAAGGAATCGAAACAATCAGCGAAAACGCCAGGGAGCACAAAGCCAGCCACAAAGTGGCCGGCAAGGCATCGGCGATCAAGCGCGCCACCGACGTTCCACCCAGAAAGCTGCGGCCGAAATTGCCAACCAGCAAGCCAGAAATAAAGTCCCAATACTGCCAGATGAACGGCTGATTCAATCCCAGGCCCTGACGGATATTTTCAAGGTCGGCCTCGGTGACGCTACCGGCGCCCTGCGCCAGCATCAGGGCCGGATCGCCCGTTAATCTGACCGCGTAGGACACCAGCAAAGTCACCGCGACAATTACAAACAAGGCTTGCAGAAAACGCTTGATCAAAAAACCGGTCATGATGGCGGCATTTAAATGAACTCTTTAACAGGCAGCAACAGCGGCTCCATTAATCCACCGAGGCATTCACAAAACGGAAACGCCCATCGGACGGAATCGTCAGATTTTTGACGCGCTTGTTAACCCCAAAAACAGCCTTGATGTTGTAGAGCGGCATCTCAAGTGCATGATCTTGCACGTACGCGGCAACCTCGCGCAGAATCTTCAGGCGTTTGTCCTGATCGTAGGTGTTGCGTTGTTCCTCGAGCATGGCGTCGAGCTTGGCGTCTTTATCGTAAGGGTTCCATTTTTGCCCCGAGTGATACATGGCGTAGGCCGTGTTGTCGTAGTCAAACGTCCAGCCGCCCCATAAGTTTTGCCACATATTGCCGGTTTTCCCATTGGGAATGATGTCGTTGAGCAATACGCTGGTTTCGTAACCTTTCAACGTCGGTTTCAGGCCGACTGCCTGAAGATAACCCGCAACCGCTTGGGCCACCTCGCGAAAATTGGCGTCGCTGCCGCGAAAATCAATCTGTACGGGCGTGCCCGCTTTAACACCCTGCTTCTTTAGAATTTTCTTGGCCTGGGCCGGGTCAAACGGCAATGGCTTCAGGTTGGCATCGTAGCCAAATGACAACGTGCCTTGAAAACTTGCCACCGGCACTGCGTAGCCCAGCATGATCTGTTTGATGATGGCATCTCGATCCACGGCCAGGGTCAATGCTTTACGAACCTCGGGGTCCTTGGTGATGCCATCACGCGTGTCATAGCGTAACGCGGCCGTGGTCGGCCCGTCAATGGCGACAACGTTCAAATGGGGATCCTTTTCTATGACCGACGCCATGCTCAATGGAATGTTGGCGGCAATATCAAGACGCCCGGCCAAAAGCTCGGATGCCTGAGTCGACGGCTCGGTAATAAAGCGATAAACAAGCTTGTCAAGCTTGGGCGCGCCGCCCCAATACTCCGGATTACGTTCCAGCGTCAGACTGACTTTGGGTTGGTAGTCCACAAACTTGAAGGGGCCTGTGCCCACGGGATGCGCATTAAAATAGGCATCGCCCTTTTCCGTCACGTATTTGGGCGGCACAATCATGGAGCCATACCCGGCCAACTTAATCAGCAATACCGGATCCGGGCGCGCCAAAAGAAAATCGACCGTGTGTTCGTCAACGATTTTGATTTCCTTGATTGAGTCGTAATTTGATCGTTGCGGACCTTTCTTGCCTTCCTCGCCCAGCAAACGATCAAACGTGAATTTGACTGCCTGCGCATCAAAGGGCTCGCCGTCGTGGAATTTGACGTTCTCGCGCAATTTAAAACGGATGCGCTGATTGTTATCGAGCATCTCCCAACTCGTGGCTAATCCGGGCACAAGCTTCATATCGGCGCCACGCATGGTCAAGCCGTCGTAAATCTGGCTTCCGATACTGCCCCAGGCCACCAGGAAAGTATCGATCGGATCGAAGCTGCCCGGGTCGCCCGGAGCAACCGGCGCCACGGTTAGCGTGCCCCCCTGAGCCAACGCCAAGGGCGAAGCTGCGACGGACAGTGAAAGGCATCCCGCCAACACGGTGAATTTAAATCGAGACATGGTTTGAGCTCCTTCTAAGTGATTAACGTAGCTTTTTAAACTGGCCTACAAACGGCTTCGCGCGCCACCCAATGACCGGGCGCTATCTCTGCAAGCGGGTTGATCGTTGGAAGATCTTTCACACTGCGCACCACACTGGGAATTTCATTATCGACCAGCGCTTTATCGACGTGGCGGCCGGGCGTGGCCACAGGCACTGCGGAGAGCAGTTTGCGCGTGTAGGAATGCCGCGGCGTTTCGAAAACCGCCTGACGCGATCCAAGCTCGACCAGTTGTCCCAAATACAACACCGCAACGCGATGACTGATTTTTTCAACCACCGCCATATCGTGGGTGATGAACAAATAGGCCAGGCCGCGTTCCTGTTGCAGCTTCATCAACAAATCAATAATTTGCGCCTGGGTCGATACGTCCAGCGCAGCCACTGACTCGTCGGCAATAATCAACTTTGGATTACAAGCCAGGGCGCGTGCAATGCAAACCCGTTGACGCTGCCCGCCGGAAAATTCATGAGGG
>JBDTGB010000318.1:0-1722 GCA_039937635.1 Burkholderiaceae bacterium
TTCGCAGTTTTGAAATTTATATCGTGATCACGGTCATTTATTTGCTGTTGACCTTTGTATTCTCGTATCTGTTTCGTCTAGTGTTCCGGTGGGGTCTTGATTATCCGGATGGTCGATGATGCGCACCTTCGGATTTTCGGAATTCCTTTTCATTCTTGACGCGGCAAGGTGGACGGTCTCGCTGTCGCTTATTGCGTTTGTGGGCGGCGGCCTGGTTGGGCTTGCCGTTGCACTATCCAGAGTGTCGCATCACAAGGCGCTGCGCGCCTGGTCCATGGCGTTTATCCAGTTGTTTCGCGGGACTCCGTTGCTGCTTCAGTTGTTTTTAATATTTTTCGGCGCTCCTGTCCTTGGTTTTGACATTAATCCCTGGTTGGCGGCGGGTATTGCGTTAACCTTGAACAGCGGTGCGTTTCTGGGCGAAATATGGCGCGGCTGCATTCAGGCTATTGCCCGCGGCCAATGGGAAGCGGCCGAGGCGCTGGGGTTGTCTTTTCGCTGGAAAATGCAAGATGTGATTCTGCCTCAGGCCTTGCGGATTGCAGTGCCGCCCACGGTGGGTTATTTGGTTCAAATTGTCAAGGGTACGTCGCTTGCGGCCATCATTGGTTTTACGGAATTAACGCGTGCGGGCCAAATTATGAACAATGCAACTTTTCAGCCTATGTTGGTTTTTGCGGTCGTTGCAAGCATTTATTTCTTGTTATGCTGGCCCTTGTCCTTGCTGGCCGCCTATCTGGAAAAGCATCTTGCCGTTCAGATGACAAGGTAGATTTAACCTGGGTATATTTTCCAATTGATGGTGTCATTTATTTTCGGAGACAAGTCATGCTTTTAGTTAAAAAGATGAGGTTCCTCGCAAGCGCGGCGGCGTTGGCCGCTTGTGGCGTGTTGGCGCTGGGCGCTTCCGCCGCGACAGCGCAAACGGTGGATCAGATCAAGGCCAAGGGTGGAATCACTGTGGGAATGCTGGTTGATTTTCCCCCATATGGAATTGTGAACACTGAAAACAAGCCCGACGGGTACGATGCGGATGTGGCTAGACTTCTGGCCAAAGATCTGGGTGTCAAGGTTAATCTTGTGCCGGTTACAGGTCCCAATCGGATTCCTTTTTTATTGACGAACAAGGTTGATGTGCTGATTGCTTCGCTTGCCATTACCCCGGCTCGGGCTGAGCAGGTGCAGTTTTCAAAGCCCTATTCGGCGGCTCAAATAGTGCTCTTTGGCGCTAAAGATGCGAAGATCTCGTCCGCCAAAGACTTGTCAGGCTTGCGCATTGGGGTGGCGCGCGCCAGCACCCAGGATATCGCGGTGACCAAGATTGCGCCGAAAGACGCCAACATCAGGCGCTTCGACGACGATGCCTCGGCCATGCAAGCCTTGCTTTCGGGGCAGGTCGACGCCATCGGGTGTTCGACGACGGTCGCGGCCGCCATATCCAAGCGCACTCCCGATCGTTACGCGCCGAAATTTGTCCTTCTGCAGCAGGAAATGGCCGTTGCGATGCGTAAAGGCGATCCTGAATTGCTCAAGGCCGTGAATGTCTTTGTTGAGAAGAACATCAAGAATGGCGAGCTAAGCAAGTTGTATCAAAAATGGCTGGGCTCGCCCTTGCCGGTATTGAAGGCATCGTGACTTGACGACGGTTCTGGCTTGCTCATGTTCAATAAAAACAACTCCATTGATACGCCTGAGCCGGATCGCGCCGCGTCCGGCGACGCG
>JBDTGB010000319.1:0-3969 GCA_039937635.1 Burkholderiaceae bacterium
ACAGTTACCTTGCCATCGACATTCTTGACCACGCCGTACGCCACACCCTGCGAGCCCTGATGGCCCTTGCCCAAAGCCATGTTGATCATGCCGGCCGGCGAATCAAACGACAGGTGTTCAAACGCGGCAATGACTTGATCCGGCGTTGGCTGCTTGTCGCCATTGGCCTTCTGCGCCTTTTCGTATGCCGCTTTCAGACCGAGCACGCTTTGAGTCATTTTGTACGACGGATAGCTTGGAGTATCGGCGAACTTGGCCGTGTAGACATCGCGCAACCAGTGATTCAGCGCATTGTCGGGCGCAAACACGCCATAAAGACCCCGAGCGCCAATAATGACCCCATCGGGCAAGCGAGCCTTGCCATGCGCCGCGGTCTCGCCGGTGGAGAGCACGGTCAGCGACTTCTTGAAAAGGTCGCGCGGGCCGGCCTGCACCAACAAACTTTCCAGATCGCCACCCCAGAAGCTTGAGAATACGACTTCCGGATGCGAAGCCAGCAGGCTGGAGATCTCGGCGTTATATTGACCCGCGCCGAATTTGGGCATCTGCGAACTAACCTGTTTTGCCGAAGGCGCCAACACATGAATGGCGTTTTCAAAGTCGGACCACGAATCCTGGCCCCAGGCGTAGTTCTGGTTGATGCCTGCATACGTTTTCAAATTGGGCTTGAGGTCGACCACATAACGCGCGGCGCCCACGCTATCCATCGTTGCGTTCGAGACAGGGCGAAACACATATTTGTAGCTCGAGTCTTCGAATATACGCGGCGTGCCGCAATCAAAAAATAGCGTGACCTTTTTCATTTCCTCGGCTACCGGCGCCACCGCCAGGCAATTGCCCGACGAGGTATAACCAATGACGTAATCCACGCCCTGGTTAATCAAGTTGCGATACTCGCTGACCTGCTTGCTGGTGCTGCCTGCCTCATCAATGTAGACAAATTCGACGGGTGTCCCGCCAAAACCTTTGGTCGCATAGGGTGCCGGCACCTTGCCGGCATTCAGCTCGGCCGCGGTTACCTCGGCGCCCTGTCTGGCGGGCACGCCGAACGGTCCGGCCGCCGGACCCGACATAAAAGTGACGATGCCGACCTTTATCGGCTTGGTCTGCGCCATGACCGCGCTGGAGCACAACAAGGCCCCACATGCCAACGCCACAGCAAGCGGCTTACAGCCAAAATTAACATTTGTCTTCATTCTATTTATCCTTTGATAATTGCACTGCTCGACCCTACCGTCGTTCGTGCCGACAGCGACGGCGCCTTCAATCTTTATTTCCAGCAGAACTGTTGCGTTCACTCTATTGAATGATATTCTATCAGCGGAACAGCCAGCGGCGCCATGACCCTTGGCCCGCGCCTCAAGAGGCCGACTTAAACCCGCGAGCGGTCAGGAACCATACAAACGCCAGGGCGGACGCCACCAAAAACACCTTGGATTGACCCTGATGCGCGGCCAGCAGGCCGCCCACCACGCCGCCGCCGAACACGCCCAAGGATTGCGCGGTATTGTAAAAGCCCAGCGCCAGCCCTTTAAAATTGGGCGGTGCGACTCGGGAAACAAGCGAGGGCTGCAACGCTTCCAAAATATTAAAAGCGATGAAAAAGCCGACAAGCAAAATTACCAAGGTATAAAAACTATGCCTGGCCCAGGGCATCAGCGCCAGGACCACGACCAGCCCCGCAACGGACGCCTCGAGCGCGACTTTATGAGCTCGGCGGGTCTCGGTGTAAAAAACGGCCGGCACCATCAGCACAAAAGACAGCAAAATCACAGGCAGATAGACTTCCCATAAATGCGATGAGTCGTACCCCCCCAGTTGCTGCAACAGGCCGGGAGCCACCATGAATATCGACATCAAGATAAAGTGCAGGCAAAAAACGCCGAAATTCAGCCGCAACAAATCCACGTGACCCAAAACATCGCGCGGTCTGACCTGAACGATCGGCGCTCGCTCTTGCGGCACAACCGGCACCACAAACGCAGTGATCAGCAAACACACAAAGCCCAGCAAACTAATGGCCCAAAACAAGCCTGACAGTCCAAATTCGCCCACCAACAAGGGCGACAACACTAAAGAGACCGCGAATGAAATGCCGATCGATCCACCCACCAGCGCCATGGCCCGGGTGCGGACTTCGGGCCTTGTCGCATCAGCGACCCACGCTGTAATAGCGGCGGAAACAGCGCCCACGCCCTGAATGATCCGTCCAACAATGATCCAGTTCACGTCGGCCGCCAACGCGCAAATGACGCCGCCTGCTATAAACAATAACAGGCCGAAAATAATGATCGAGCGGCGTCCGTAACGATCAGAGGCCATGCCCAGCGGGATCTGCATGATTGCCTGCGTCAGGCCATAAGCGCCCAGCGCCAGACCCACCTTGGCGGGATTATCGCCGCCAGGGACGGTATTCGCCACGACGGCAAACACAGGCGTCAACAAAAATAAACCCAGCATACGGGCGGCAAAGAGCAGGGCCAGCGACACGCTGGCCCGACGCTCGACAGGCGTCAGCTTCAGATTGGCCAGAGAGGGTTTATCGACTGTGGTGGTGGAGTTGCTCATGAAATACTCTTTGTAGGCGCCAGCATAACGCACGGATTAAGCGAGCGCGCTATAGTAGCGAGTTAACCTTTTGAAATACCCGCAAATAAAACATTTGATGCAAGCTATTCGCATTCGGGGCGCCCGCACGCACAACCTGAAAAATATTTCCATCGATATACCGCGCCACCAGTTGGTCGTGGTAACCGGCCTGTCAGGATCGGGGAAATCGTCGCTTGCGTTTGACACGCTCTACGCCGAAGGGCAACGCCGCTATGTCGAAAGCCTGTCGACGTACGCCCGACAATTTTTGCAACTTATGGATAAGCCCGACGTCGACTTGATTGAAGGGTTATCTCCGGCGATATCGATCGAACAAAAATCGGCCGGGCACAACCCGCGCTCAACGGTGGGCACAATTACGGAAATCCACGACTATCTGCGCTTATTGTACGCGCGGGTGGGCACCCCCTACTGCCCCGAACATGGCTTGCCGCTGCAAGCGCAAAGCGTGAGTCAGATGGTCGACAAGGTCATAGCCTGGACGCCGGACACGCGGCTGGCGATCCTGGCGCCGATCGCCCGATCGCGCAAGGGCAGCTTCGAAGACGAGTGCGCCAGCTTGCAGGCACAAGGCTTCGTGCGGTTGCGCGTGAACGGCGAAATGATCGGGATCGACCAGCTCCCACCCCTGAAGAAAACTGAAAAACACGATTTCGATGTCGTCGTGGATCGCTTGCGCATCAAACCCGAAAGCCAGCAACGCCTGGCCGAAAGCTTTGAAACGGCGATTAATCTGGCCGAGGGGCGTGTCATTGCGCTGAACATGGACACGGGCGAAGAGCACAATTTTTCCAGTCGCTACGCTTGCCCTGTTTGCCATCGCAATCTGACTGAGCTTGAACCCCGCCTATTCAGTTTTAACAATCCCGTTGGCGCATGCCCCGCGTGCGACGGTTTGGGCCAGGTCGAGTCCTTCGACCCCAAACGCGTGGTCGCTTTTCCCGAGCTAAGCCTGGCCGCCGGCGCCATCAACGGCTGGGATCGGCGCAACGCCTTTACGCATACCCTGTTGACAAGCCTGGCGGCGCATTACCAATTCGATATCGAGACACCGTTCGAAAAACTCGACGCCGTGGTGCAACAACACGTGCTATTCGGCTCGGGCGAAGACGAGATCTCGTTTCTGTATCTAAATGAAAAGGGTCACGCCACTGTCAAGAAACATCCGTTCGAAGGAATCATCCCGAACCTGGAACGACGCTGGCTTGAAACCGATTCGAACGCCGTGCGCGAAGAGCTGGGGAAATACCGCCACTCTAAAACTTGCCCGGTATGTCAGGGCTCGCGCCTGCGCACCGAAGCGCGCCACGTGCTTATCGGCAGCGAAGTCGGGCCGGCCGAGCGCCGCGGGTTGGCCAT
>JBDTGB010000320.1:0-4101 GCA_039937635.1 Burkholderiaceae bacterium
CAGGATCTGGACTTACAGGCGTTTGGCCTGAAATTCGACAATTACTTTCTGGAAAGTTCGCTCTACACCAGCGGACGCGTCGAAAACACCGTCAAAACGCTGGTTGCCGCGGGCCACACCTACGAAAGCGAAGGTGCGCTGTGGCTACGCACCACGGCGCTGGACACCGGCGACGACAAAGACCGCGTCATGCGCAAATCGGACGGAACCTTCACCTACTTCGTTCCCGATGTGGCCTATCATGTAACCAAATGGGAACGCGGGTTTCATCACGCGATCAACATTCAGGGCAGCGATCATCATGGCACCATCGCCCGCGTGCGAGCAGGTTTGCAGGGACTGAAAATAGGCATCCCGAAAGCCTACCCCTCTTATGTGCTGCACAAAATGGTCAAAGTGGTGCGCAATGGCGCCGAGGTAAAAATTTCGAAGCGGGCCGGCAGCTACGTCACGCTACGCGACCTGATCGACTGGGTCGGCCAGGATGCCGTGCGTTTTTTCCTGATTCAACGGCGAGCGGACTCCGAATTCGTCTTTGACATTGATCTGGCCTTGTCAAAAAGCGAAGAAAACCCGGTGTACTATATTCAGTATGCACACGCGCGCATTTGCTCCATCCTGGGCCAGTCAAAAGACTTGGCCCTTGAATTTATCCACGCCACCACCCGAAAGCTGCTCGCCCCCACCGAGCTGGCGCTAATGCGGCGCCTGGCCGAATTCCCAGACACGGTGGCGCTGGCAACCCACGAGCTCGCACCGCACCACATCGCTTTCTGGCTGCGTGATTGCGCCGCTGACTTCCATGCCTGGTATAACGCCGAGCGTGTGCTGGTCGACGACGCCGAGCTCAAACTCGCGCGCTTGCGTCTGGCCCAGGCGACGCGTCAGGTTCTGGCAAGCGGCCTGGGATTGCTTGGGGTATCCGCCCCCGAAAGAATGTAGAGTACCTATATATATGGCCCGAAAAAATCGTCAAGAATCTAGCGGCAGAGGCCTGTACGGACTGCTCGCAGGTTTAATCATCGGTGTGGCAGCCGCCAGCGCCGTTGTGCTGTTCGTCACCAAAGTGCCCATGCCCTTTGCGGACAAGGCCAGCCGCGCGCCAGCCCAGACCTTGCTGCCCGACGCACACGACGCGCCTGACCCCAATATCGGCCTGTACGGAAAAGGCGCGCCAGCGGGCGCGACACCAGGGGGGCCCACCGACACCACTTTACCGCCGCCGCTGACCGGCACGCCACCCGCAACGGCAAAGCATGCTCCCTCTCTTCCCGACAGCGTCGGGGACCTGATCGCCAATTTAAGCAAAGCCGACAAGGCCGGCGATGCCAAACCCGCGCCAGCGGCCCGACCCATCCCCGGCACGGGTGCCGCAATACCCCATCCCAAGCCGGCGCCAGGGACCAGCGTTGCCATTGCCCAACCAAAACCCGCTCCCGCCAACCCACCTGCCGCCGGCACGCAAAAAACCTACTATCTGCAAGCAGGCGCATTTCGTTCGGAAAGCGATGCTGAAGCCACCAAAGCACGCATCATCATGCTGGGATTGCAGGCGCAAGTGCAAAAAGCCCAGGTCAACGGAGCGACCATCAATCGCGTGCGCGTTGGGCCATTTAAAGGCATCGACGAAATGAATAAATCGCGCGTGCGCCTAGGCGAAGAAAAAATCGATTCGTCCGTTATGCGCCAATAGCAGGCGGGTATCGGAACCCGCCGCGTTATTTACGGTCTTATTTTTCGATTCAACCAGGAACCCAATTCAATCAGGAACCCAACTATGTCGCTTAATAACTTGTTTTTACGCGCCTTCGCCGTCATTGCGATCGGTTCGGGAGCGCTTTTTTTGCCGGCCACTCAGGCCAGCGCCGCCAACTCCGGCCCGTACACCACCGTAAGCCCCGCACAACCATCGGATACCGAAGGGAAAATAGAAGTCCTGGAGTTTTTTGCCTATACCTGTCCGCACTGCAACGCGATTGAGCCGCTGGTCGAAAAGTGGACTAAAACGCTACCCGCGAATGTCGTGTTCCGTTCTGTCCCCGTCGCCTTCAATGCAAGCATGGTCGATTTGCAAAAGCTTTATTACTCGCTCGACGCCATGGGGCGCCTTGATCTGCACCCGGCCGTATTTAAAGCCATACACGAACAGCACAAACAGATTTTCAACGCCAAGGCCATCACCGACTGGGTCGCCGCCCAAGGCGTGGACCGCGCCCAGTTCGAGGCCGTGTTCAATTCCTTCGGGATTAATTCGAAGGTCACGCGTGCCAACGAGCTTGCCAAGAATTACAAAATCGAAGGCACGCCCAGCCTGGCTGTCGGCGGCCAGTATGTGACGTCGCCTTCGGAAACAAAAAGCTACGCCGGAACGATCGAAGAAGCCCAGAAGCTGCTTGAACTGGTCACGAAAAAATAGTCAGGCGCGCGCCGCTTCCAACGCCTGGGTCAGATCGGCAATCAGGTCGGATGGCGATTCCAGGCCGATGTGAAAACGCACGACCGCGTTTTCACTGGCCGTCCAGTAACTGTGGCACGCCAGCGCCGCATGATCGACAAGCTCCACCAGGCTTTCGAAACCGCCCCACGAATACCCGATGCCAAACAAGACCAGTGCATTCACGAAACGGCGCGCCGCCGCATCGCTCAGCTTCAGCTCGACCGACAGCATGCCATTGGATCCGGTGCAATCTCGCAACCACAAAGCATGGCCAGGATCAGTGGGCAACGCCGGATGATAGATCCGGACCACTTCGGGCCGGGCGGCTAGAAACTCGCAAACCCGCAAGGCGTGCTCGGCGTGCTGGCGCATGCGGATAGGCAAGGTGCGAACCCCGCGCAAGGCAAGCCACGCATCATCGGCGCTAATCGAATAACCCATTGCATAGTGGGTGTCATTAATAGTTTTGATCAGCGCCGGGTCATTAGCCATGACGGCGCCCAGCATCAGGTCCGAATGCCCACCCACGTACTTCGTGCCCGCTACAACCGACACATCGGCGCCCAAATCAAGTGGGCGATAGATATAACCCGAACCCCATGTATTGTCGGTGGCCAGTATCAGGCCGTGCTGCCTGGCGAACTGGGCCAACGCCGGAATATCGAGCATTTCAAATAGCAGCGACCCAGGGGATTCGACATACAAAACGCGGGTGTTGGAACGCAATTGAGAGGCCAGATCGGCGGGCGTGGCTCGGCAATACGACACCTGAATATTCATACGCTTGAGAACGATCTTGTCGAGATAGCGTATGGGCCCATAGGCGCAGTCGGCCACCAGAAGATGATCGCCGCTGCTTAACAGGCTAAATAACGCCAGCGTGACCGCCGCCAGGCCGGAAGGCGCCAGAAAGCCGCGCTGCGCCCCTTCAAGATCGCAAAATACCTGTTCCAGCGCCGCATGCGTATCCATGCCGATGCGGCCGTACGTAACCGCCCGTTCCCCCGTTCCTTTACCGGCTTGTGCCCGATCGAGCGCATCCAGATCGGAAAACCGGACTGTGCTGGTGCGCATCGAAGGCACAGCCACGGGTGCGGCGCCGGTTTCAGAATTGAACGCCGCCATTCCAGCATGTTGCAATAAAGTGTCCAGACGGGAGAAAGATGCGGAATTAGCCATGGTGATTTTTAAGAAATTTATTTAACGTAAAAACGAATGATTCCGTCTTCGCCAGTCGTGCGTGTAAGCTTCCCCTCAAACCATAACGCATGCAAATGGGCCAAAGCCTCGCCCATGGCAAACGTAAGCTGATGGAAATCGAGCTTGCGTTTAAACAGCACGGGAACGATGTCCGCAGTGCTGCACGGTTTGACGCAAGCCTGCATCACGTCGGCCAGCCGGTCGGCGTGGTGCGCGTGCTGCTGCGCAATGCGCTCGTGCAGGCCTTTGAACGGGCGGCCATGCGATGGCAGCACCAGTGTGTCTTCTGGCAGGCCGTCGTAGTCATCCAGGGAATTCAAATAGAGCGGCAAGGGATTGGACTCGGGCTCGAAATTAAACACGCTAATGTTGGTGGAAATACGCGGCAACACCATGTCGCCTGCAACCAGAACCCGGAGGTCGCCGCAATACAACGATGCATGTTCCGGAGCGTGACCATATCC
>JBDTGB010000321.1:0-2857 GCA_039937635.1 Burkholderiaceae bacterium
AGCAAAATATGGCGCAACTTGTATTCTTGCTTGTTTGCCTGTTCTTTCTGGATAGTGTCGTATTCAGCCTGGATCTTGGCGTCGGTTACAGGGTTTTTCTTCAGGTAATCGGCCATTAGCGCGCGCACCAGAATACTTTCACGGGCGAGATCGATTTCTTGCTTGACGGTTTCCTGTTTGTCGAGACCCGCTTTCTTGGCAGCTTGCACTGCCACGGCACGGTTAATCATTTCTTGTTTGACTTGGGCGCGCAGCTCGGGTGAATCCTTGGCGCCTTGGCCAACCAACAGCGAAACGAACTGATCCATATTGGCTTGCGTAATGGTTTGGCCATTAACAGTGGCCACAGTTTGGGCATAGACTGGGATTGCAATGGCGCAGGCAGCGGCAAATACGACGAAACGTTTCATGTGTTTCCTTTTATTTAAACAGGTTTGGCAACAATGGCCAGTGCGTGGATAGGGAATGGAATTAAATCATGTAAAAGATCATACACGAGCCGATGGCGCGCCAAGGCCGACACACCATTGAACCGGGAGGACGAAATGACAATGCGAAAATGGCTTGCGCCGTTTTTACTGCCTTCGTGCCCCGCGTGCAAGTGAGATTCGTCAAGGATTTCAAGCCGCGTCGGTGCAAGAGCGCTTAAGCGCTCTTTTATCAGATCCGTACGGTCAGACATTATGCCGGGTCCTTTGGTTCCCTTGGGCCGGAAATAGCGGGTGTTTGCCCGATATCGTCTTTCATGTATCGGCTAAGCCAGACAGATTGCGCGATGACGAAGAGCAACAGCAACGCCATAAGCCCGAACACTTTGAAGTTTACCCATTGCGATTCGGTGAAGTAACCGGAAAACGCAACATATAAATTAAGCGCTCCGGACAGGATGAAAAAACCCGCCCAACTTAAGCTAAGTTTGTTCCAGACGCTCTCGGGCATGTCGATTTGGGCGCTCATCACTTTTTGAATCAGGTTGCGTTTGAAAACCCATTTACCCACCAGCACGATACTGGCAAAAAGCCAATACAAGACGGTGGGCTTCCATTTGATAAATGCGTCGTTGTGAAAGAGCAGCGTGGCTCCGCCAAATACGATGATGACCGTAAGGTTGATCCAGTGGGTGGCTTCGATGGCGCGGCCCGTTGTCTTAAGCCAGATGAACTGAACTATTCCCGCGATGATGGCAACGGCTGTCGCCGTGAAGATATCGGAAAACTTGAACGCCAGAAAAAAAAGGATCAGCGGAAACAGGTCGAAAAGGAATTTCTTCATGCGGTTGGTTCAAACTTCAGTGAGACTGAGTTCAGGCAATAGCGCAACCCGGTGGGCGGCGGGCCGTCCGGGAAAACGTGGCCCAAGTGGGAGTCGCATACGTTGCACAGCACTTCGGTGCGCATCATGCCCAGACTAGTATCGCGTTCTTCGCGCACTAGATCGGGATCAAGAGGTTCAAAGTAGCTGGGCCAGCCGCAGCCAGCGTCAAACTTGGTGTCGGAGGCAAACAAAGCTGTGCCGCAACCCACGCAACGGTAAATGCCGGGTTCGGATGTGTTCCAGTAGCGCCCGGTGAACGGGCGCTCGGTGTTTTTTTGGCGGGCGACCGCATATTCTTCAGTGCTGAGCTGTTGACGCCATTGGGCGTCGGTTTTCTGTATCTTTTCCATTTGGGTGCCTGTTTATGTACTGATATGCACAACTTGCCATGTTAATGCATTATTGCGGTACAAAAAACAGGTCTTGCGGGCTGGATATTAAATCGTCCCGGAGATGGTCGGGTTGGCCTCGGGCGATTTGGCTTTTCGGGATTTGATGTAGGCGCCAAGCTCGCCCACGATGCCGCGCCGAAACGCCATGACGCAAATAATAAAAATCAGGCCGATAACGATGGTGACGGATTCGCCCATGGCCTGAAACCATTGGAGGCCGGTGACCCGGGCCAGGAAATGGCCGAACTCACCCACCTTGTTTTCAAGTAGAACGATGATGAACGCGCCCAGCACGGGTCCCGTGAAGGTGCCCATGCCGCCGATCAAGGTCATCAGGATGACCAGGCCCGATAGTTGCCACGTTGCGTCGGTGAGCGTGGCGGAAACGAACACGACCGCTTTAGTCGCGCCCGCCAGACCCGATAGCGCGGCGGACAGGACGAAGGCCAGAAGCTTGAAATTGTCGACGTTGTAGCCCAGCGAAATGGCGCGTGGTTCGTTTTCGCGAATGGCCTTAAGCACCTGGCCGAACGGCGAGTTGACGGCGCGCCAGCACACGGCGAAGCCGAATATGAAGATAGCCAGAACGACGTAATAAAGATTGATGTCCTGACTAAGGTCCAGGCCGAACAGCGTGCCGCGCGGGATGCCCTGCAGCCCGTCTTCGCCATGCGTGAAGGGCGCTTGCAGGAAATAAAAGAACACCATCTGGGCCATGGCCAGCGTGATCATGGCAAAGTAAATGCCGCTGCGCCGGATCGCCAACGCGCCCATGATCAGTCCCATGACGGCGGCCACTGCGGTGCCGAACAACAGCCCCACGGGGGTGGGCAATCCCCATACGGCCAGCGCGTGTCCGGTGGCGTAGGCCGCTCCGCCCAGAAAGGCGGCATGGCCAAATGACAACAAGCCTGTGTAGCCCAATAACAGGTTGAAGGCACAGGCGAAGAGCGCGTAGCACAGCACTTTCATGACGAAGATCGGGTAAGCGCCCAGTGCCGGGAGTAACGCGATGACAATCGCCGCCAGCAGGTAAGCTATTAATTGACGCTTCATTTCTCTTTCCCAAACAGGCCGGCCGGACGCACCAACAAGACAATGACCATGATAATGAACACGACGGTGTTAGAGGCTTCCGGCCAGAATACCTT
>JBDTGB010000322.1:0-2096 GCA_039937635.1 Burkholderiaceae bacterium
AAACGGCGCGAATGTTGGCAAGGTTTCGTGGAAAACTTTCGTGATCGCCGAATAGATTAACGGTCATCACACCCGTATCGCTTAAAGAACGATAGCAACCTTGATAAAACTCCAGCGACTCGTGCACCGGCCCCCTGGCGTACGCGTCGTAAATGTCGACCATCAATGCGCAACAGCGGCCCGCATTATCGACTTGCTGGACCCAGGCAGCGGCATCGCATTGGTCGACGATCGAGCGCACTGACTTCGACAGGCGAAAGTAAGCGCGGCAAACAGCAATTACACGCGCATTCCACTCAACCGTGACCACTGAGCTACGTGTGTGCTTTAACGCAAAGCGCACAAGCGAGCCGGCGCCCAAGCCTAAAATGCCAATTGTGTTTTCTCTGCCTGGCGCCAAAAACAATAACCACGCCATCATTTGCCGTGCGTAGGCCAATACGAGTTCAGATGGGTTCTTGATTCGCATGGCCCCCTGCACCCATTCCGTCGAGAAATGCAGATAACGGATGCCGTCCAGCTCGGAAATCGTGGGCTCGTCAGCGGGCGAGGGTAAGGACGGGTTTATGCGCTCATCCATTAAAGTGGCCGCTGTCCATAGTCAAATCCGCTCGAAAATCGCGGCAATTCCCTGTCCCCCGCCTATGCACATGGTGACCAACGCGTAGCGCCCCTGGATACGGTTCAACTCGTGCAACGCCTTAACCACAAGAATCGCACCCGTGGCGCCAATCGGATGCCCAAGACTGATGCCGCTGCCATTTGGATTGACTTTTTTAGAATCAAAGCCCAATTCTTTGCTAACGGCGCACGCTTGGGCGGCGAACGCTTCGTTGGCTTCAATTACATCGAATTGATCGACGCCAAGGCCGGACTTTTTCAAGGCCATCCTGGTCGCCGGCACCGGGCCCATCCCCATGTATTTTGGATCGACTCCAGCATGCCCATAGGCTACCAAACGCGCCATAGGTTTGATTCCGCGATCCCGAGCCGCCTTCTGCGTCATCAGCAACACCGCCGCCGCGCCGTCGTTCAAACCCGAAGCATTACCTGCCGTGACCGTGCCGTTTTCTTTCGCAAATACAGGTTTTAGCGCCGAAAAATCGGCCGCCGATGCCTCAAAACGTACATGCTCATCGACATCGAACACCACCTCGCCCTTGCGAGTTTTCTGCACGATCGGAACAATTTGCTCTTTAAAGTAACCCGCCTTGATCGCGGCGGCGGCGCGCTGATGCGAGCTTAGCGCAAGCGCATCTTGTTCAGCGCGCGAAACGCCGTATTTGCGAGCCACATTTTCGGCGGTGATGCCCATGTGCTCTTTATCGAAAGGATCCGATAAAGCACCAGTCATCATATCGAGCAGAACTCCATCGCCCATGCGCGCGCCCCAACGCTGGGCCGGAGCAATATACGGCGCGCGGCTCATGCTTTCAGCGCCCGCGCCGATCGCAATATCGGTATCGCCCAGCCACAACGCTTGCGCCGCCGAAATAACCGCCTGCAAACCGGAACCGCACAGACGGTTGACGTTAAACGCAGGAGTAGTCTGACCGATGCCGGCATTCATGGCCGCAACCCGCGATAAATACATATCACGCGGCTCCGTGTTGATGACATGTCCCACCACCACATGACCCACATCGTTGCCGGGAATGCCGGTGCGTTCGAGCACCGCGCGAATCACCGTCGAACCCAAATCACAGGGCGCTGTATTTTTTAGCGCTCCACCGAAATCGCCCACCGCGCTACGACAAGCGCCAACGACAACCACGTCTTCCATCGCCATCCTCCAGACAGATCAATGCGTGTATGACATACAACTTTAATAATAACCCGACGCGCATAGGCTCGCGCGCATGAGCTCACGGCAAGTCGGTTAAAATCCTGAAGGTTCAGACATTGCTTGCACCAACCCAACCGGCGCCAAATTAAATGAAACTAGCCACATGGAATATTAATTCGCTTAAAGTGCGGTTGCCGCAGGTTCTCGACTGGCTAAAAAGTCACCCGGTGGATGCGCTTTGTTTGCAAGAATTGAAACTGCCCGATGACAGATTCCCCTCTGAAGCCTTTGCCTCCGCAGGCTATCAGGC
>JBDTGB010000323.1:0-8007 GCA_039937635.1 Burkholderiaceae bacterium
GGATTCAGATGTGTGGAATTCATCGGTAAATTAGCCTGGAAAGAAGCCCTGACACCAAGCTATATACAACGGCGCCCAACACGGCCCACCAGAAGCCATTCACATGAAAGCCCTTCAGAATCGAGCCCGCGAACCAGAATACCAACGCATTAAGCACCAATAAAAATAGCCCTAAAGTCACAATCGTAATGGGCAGCGTCAGTAAAACCAGCAGCGGCTTGACCAAGGTATTGAGCAAACCCAATACCAAAGCCGCAATAAGCGCCGAGCCAAACGAGGCAACGGTAATTCCGGGCAAGATATAGGCCACAACCAGCAAGGCCACCGCATTCAAAATCCAGACAAGAACGATTTCCATCACGTGACTCCAGTTAAACCGCCGCAGTACCGCTTAATAACGATAGTAGTCCGCTTTGTAGGGGCCTTCCACCGGCACGTTAATGTACTCGGCCTGATCCGGACGCAACGTGGTCAAATGCACACCCAGCTTTTTAAGATGCAGGCGAGCCACTTTTTCGTCAAGCCGTTTGGGCAACACGTAAACTTGCCCGGTCTTGTATTGGTCGGTGCGCGTAAATAGTTCGATCTGACCTATCGTTTGGTTCGTGAACGAAGCCGACATCACAAACGAAGGATGGCCTGTTGCG
The DNA here is from genome assembly GCA_039937635.1 of Burkholderiaceae bacterium. Taxonomy (GTDB): domain Bacteria; phylum Pseudomonadota; class Gammaproteobacteria; order Burkholderiales; family Burkholderiaceae_B; genus JBDTGB01. The sequence continues at coordinate 648 of JBDTGB010000323.1, forward strand.
CAGCCCAGGTTAACCAAACGCCCTTTAGCCAGCAAAATAATGCGCTTGCCGTCCGGGAAAATGATGTGATCGACCTGGGGCTTGACCTCTTCCCACTGCAAGTCTTCAACCGACGCCACGTCTATTTCATTATCGAAGTGGCCAATATTGCACACGATGGCCTGGTCTTTCATGCGATCCATGTGCTCGCGTTTAATGACGTGGTAATTCCCGGTGGCCGTGACAAAGATATCGGCTTTATCGGCCGCTTCATCCAGCGTGACCACTTTGTAGCCTTCCATGGACGCCTGCAAAGCGCAGATAGGGTCGATCTCGGTGACCCAAACCTGAGCGCGCAACGCCGATAGCGCCTGAGCGCAGCCTTTACCCACGTCGCCAAAACCGCACACCACCGCAACCTTGCCCGCCACCATGACGTCAGTGGCGCGTTTGATCCCGTCAACCAGTGACTCGCGGCAACCGTACAGATTGTCGAACTTGGACTTGGTTACCGAATCGTTAACGTTGATGGCAGGGATCTTCAGTTCGCCCTTTTTGGACATCTGATACAGGCGGTGCACGCCCGTTGTTGTTTCTTCGGTCACCCCTTTAATCTGGGCCAGACGCGTTGAATACCATTTCGGATCGCGCGCCAATTGCGCCTTGATCGCCGCAAACAGCACACGCTCTTCTTCACTGGAAGGTTTGTCGAGCACCGCGCGACTGGCCTCGGCCTTCGTGCCAAGGTGCAGCAAAGACGTGGCATCGCCGCCATCATCAAGAATCATGTTGGCATTCTTGCCATCGGGCCAGGTGAAAATCTTGTGCGTGTATTGCCAGTAGTCTTCCAGCGATTCACCCTTGACGGCGAACACAGCCGTGCCGTCGGCCGCAATGGCCGCCGCAGCGTGGTCCTGGGTTGAAAAAATATTGCAGGACGCCCAGCGCACTTCGGCTCCAAGCGCTACCAGCGTCTCGATCAGCACGGCCGTTTGAATCGTCATGTGCAGGCTGCCCGCGATACGTGCGCCTGTTAATGGCTGCGCGGCAACGTATTCTTCGCGCGTGGCCATCAGGCCCGGCATTTCAGTTTCGGCAATCGCGATTTCGCGACGACCAAAGGCAGCCAGCCCAATATCGGCAACTTTATAATCGGTGAATGCGGCTTTAGCAACAGTGTTCATGGTTGAGCTCCAATAAACCTGTTCGAGCGAAAGCGCCGGGATGGTATGGCTCACCTTCGCCTGCGAAACAGGAGATGATGAGCGCCGTTAATGCAAAAAACGAATCCTGAGCCTAGCGAGACTGCTGACGCCTAAACGACTTTTATGCAATGCTCGTCGCAACGCTCCTCAGGAACGTCGAATTGTAGCGTAAATTAAAAAGCGTCAACGCCTGCCGTCAACACCTGCCGCGCGGGTACCCTTGTGCCTTGATGCGCACCCAGATGCCCTGCTTTTCTTCTTCATTAAGAAAGACCCAATTGGCAACTTCCATCGTGGTTCGGCCACAGCCGCGGCAGACATCGTCATAGAGCGTTGAACACCTTGCAACGCAAGGCGAATCGCTGGGTTTCAAACTGCGGCTTTCGTCGCGAACAGATACCGCGTCCATTTGCCCCCTCCGTGTGACCCGCAAACAGGGCGCGGTTCGACCGAACAACGCCCTGACCCCACTTATGCGGCTTTCTTTAAAACCTGCACTTTGTCGACGGCTTCCCAACTGAACTCGGGCTCGCTGCGCCCGAAGTGCCCATAGGCCGCCGTCTTGGCGTAAATGGGGCGCAACAAATCAAGCATATTGATGATGCCTTTGGGGCGCAAATCAAAATGCTCGCACACCAGTTTTGCAATTTGCTCGTCGGGAATAACGCCCGTGCCTTCAGTGTAAACCGTAATATTAATGGGCTCAGCCACCCCGATGGCATAGCTGACCTGCACCTGACACTGACGCGCCAACCCGGCGGCGACAATATTCTTGGCCACATAACGCACCGCATACGCGGCCGAGCGATCCACCTTGGATGGATCCTTGCCCGAGAACGCGCCGCCGCCGTGAGGGCAAGCGCCGCCGTAGGTGTCGACAATAATCTTGCGGCCGGTTAATCCGCAATCGCCTTGCGGCCCGCCAATCACAAATATTCCCGTTGGATTGACCAGATACTTGGTTTTGGCCGTTAGCAGCCCTGCAGGAAAACAAGGCTTGATAATATTTTCGATAACGGCTTCTTTAATTTCCGCTTGCGAAACATCGGGCCTGTGCTGGGTCGACAAAACCACTGTGTCGACCTCGACCGGTTTACCTTTGACATACCGAAACGTGACTTGCGATTTGGCATCCGGACGCAACCAGGGCAAGCGCCCGTCTTTGCGCAGCTCGCTTTGACGCTGCACCAGACGGTGGGCATACCAGATCGGCGCCGGCATAAGATCAGGGGTCTCGTCGCACGCATAGCCAAACATCAGACCCTGATCGCCAGCGCCTTGATTCAGGATTTCTTCGGGACTGCGATCGACGCCCTGAGCAATGTTGGGCGACTGCTTGTCATACGCGACCAGCACGGCGCACCCTTTGTAATCGATGCCGTATTCAGTGTTGTCGTACCCAATGCGCTTGATGGTGTCGCGGGCGACCTGGATGTAATCGACATTGGCCGTTGTCGTGATTTCACCAGCCAATACAACCAAACCGGTATTGCACAGCGTTTCGGCCGCAACCCGCGCATTGGGGTCTTGAGTCAGGATGGCGTCTAGAATGGAGTCGGAAATCTGGTCGGCTACCTTGTCCGGGTGGCCTTCGGAAACCGATTCAGAAGTAAAAAGAAAATCGTTATTTACCACAGCGATACGTCCTTAATAATGGCTGAGAATCCAGCCTAAAGGTTGAACGGAACGCGTTGCACCCAGAGAATGTGCTGCAGATTGATCGGGGCACGACGCTTTAGCGGTTTTGGACCGCGCCATTGCTGCCAAGGCGCGGACATCGCTCCGCAAGTTGTCGGTTAACTCAGCGATAGGTCGCATTTTAAGCGAAAATACGAAAACGCATTTTTTCGCATCGTTCACATCAAGGTTATTGCCCTGCATGCTATTGGTCCTGTTCCGTCTGCTTGCCTACCTGCCGCTGCCCGCCTTGCACGGCATAGGCCGCATCGCGGGCCGCATCGTGTACGCAATGCCGGGCAAGTATCGCCAACGTCTGCAAAGCAATGCCCGGCAAGCGGGTTACCCCAAACCCGCTTTCGCGCGCCGGGCGGCGGCCGAGACAGGCGCAATGATCATGGAATTGCCCAAAGTCTGGCTACGCAACGACCACTGTCTAAGCAAAACCACAACCAGCGACAGCGCCATCGTTCAGGCCGCGTTGGACGAACACCGGGGCATTCTTTATCTGACGCCGCACCTGGGGTGCTTTGAGATCACCGCGCGCTACCTGACGCGGCATGGCCCGCTGACGGTCATGTTTCGACCCGCGCGCAAAGCCTTCCTGGGTTCAATAATGGAAAGCGCGCGTGCCACATCAAAGCTTAATGCGGTTCCCGCCAACTTGCGCGGCGTGCGTGAATTCGTACGCACCTTAAAACGCGGAGGCGCCGTGGGCATGCTGCCCGACCAGGCCCCCAGCAACGGCGACGGCGTATGGGCGCCCTTTTTTGGCAGGCCCGCCTATACTATGACCCTGGCGGGCAAGCTGGCGGCCCAGACAGGAGTGGCGGTCATACTCACAGCCGGCGAACGCTTACCTGCGGGACGCGGCTGGCGCATTCATTATGTGCGACTGCCTGAACCCTTCCCCGATACCCCCCAAGCTCAAGCCACGCTTATCAACGCGGCCATGGAGACCCTGATCCGGCGCTTCCCCGAACAATACCTATGGAGCTACAACCGCTACAAAACGCCAAAAGGGGCGCCCCAGCCCGCCGGCGAGCCTAACGTCACACCATGAAGCACAGCAAACTACACCTATTACGCAAGGTTTTCACCTATTTCGGCAACTGCTCCGATACGACCCGCCAACGTTGGGGCCGGGCGCTGGGTTGGCTGACACCGAAACTGTTGCGATCCCGCGCGCACATCGTCAGAACGAACCTGGCACTTTGTTTTCCAGAACGCTCGGCGCAAGAACAGGATGCTTTGCTGCATCGGCATTTCCACCTGCTTGCGCAATCATTTATTGATCGCGGGTTGTGCTGGTTTGGCGAGTCCCCGCACATACTGGACTGCGTCCAAATCACGGGACTGGAACATCTGGATAAGCTACTGAACGAACAACGCCGCATCATTCTGCTGGCGCCGCACTTTGTCGGGATAGACGCGGCGGGTACTCGCATTTCACTTCATTTACAACGTTTGGCCAGCATGTACACGCCGCAAAGCGACCCCGACGTCGACACGCTGGTGCGCGAAGGGCGCTGTCGTTTTAATGAAGTCAGCCTGGTCAATCGGCGCGACGGCGTGCGCGGTCTGATTCGACTCTTGCGCAAGAACATTCCCGTCTATTACCTGCCGGATATGGATTTTGGCGCCAAAGGATCTGTGTTTGTCCCGTTCTTCGGCGTCCAGGCCGCCACGCTTCTGGCCACCGCGCAAATAGCGCAAACTTGGCAGGCCGCCGTGGTCCCGGTGGTTAGCCGCCTGGACCCGAAGACAGGCCGCTATCAGATTGAAATCCTGCCGCCGCTCGCCGACTTTCCAGGCCAAGACACTCTGGAGCAAGCCACGGCACGGATCAATCGCCTGATCGAGACCTGGATCCTGCGCGATCCCGCGCAATATTACTGGGTCCATAGGCGTTTCAAAACGCGGCCGAATGGCGAAAAGCGGTTCTATTAGAGTGGGGATTCGATTCAGCAACACGACGCAGCGGGGTGGCACAGTCCCCGGGCTTGGTTGGGTGGGTCCGCCTACGGCGGACTGCCCGACTGAATCACGCCGATCGCGGGGGCGAGGCGAACTCGCGCCGATGGCGCTCAAACAGCGCCCCGCCTGACCCCGCATCGGCGTGATTCAGCCGGCCACCCAAAAGCGCCCGATGCCTGTGCCACCCCGCTGCGTCTGATGAATTTTGGAAGAGCGCTTGCTCTTCGACAGGAGGGTTTACGCTCGAGTCACGCAGCTCCTGTCGAGGGGTGGGGGCAGGCCATGCCGGGCGCTTTCCGGAGGGCTGCGGGAATCCTGGCGAGGCGGGATCAGGGGGACGCGCTGTCTGAGCCCCGAAGGGGTGAGTTCGCGTCCACCCCCGCAGCGTCAGGATTCCCGCGGGCAATCCGCCGCAGGCGGATCCCCCGGCCAAGCCCGGCATGGCCTGCCCCCACCCCTCGACAGCGCACCCAGTGCAATGCTTCGCAAATAGAACCTGGGTACCGCCTGGCGCATATTTGTCGCTAAAATAAGACATTCAGCTTCGAACAAAACTTTCGCACACGATTAGGCGATAATCACCTGATGATCTGGAATTTCTCAAAAATGCACGGAGCCGGCAACGACTTCGTCGTCCTCGACGGTGTGCGCCAAGATATCGAAATGACGCCCGAACGCGCTCGCGCGCTGGCGGATCGCCATTTTGGCATTGGCGCCGATCAAATTCTGCTCGTCCAGGCCCCGAATCATCCTGACGCCGATTTCCGTTACCGCATTTTCAACGCCGATGGCGGCGAAGTCGAACACTGCGGCAACGGCGCGCGCTGTTTTGTGAATTTCGTGCATGAACAGGGCCTGTCAGGGCGCAATCCCTTGCGCGCCGAAATCTGCAGCGGGCTAATCACGCTGACCCAGGCTCCCTCGGGCGAGGTATCGGTCGACATGGGCGAAACCTCTTTCGGGCCGGAAGATGTCGGTTTCGACACCCGCGGCCTGACATCGACAACGCAGCACGACGACACGCTCTGGACGCTGCCCTTGCCCGGACGCCAGGCCGTCCAGATATCGCTGGTCGCCATTTCAAACCCGCATGCCGTCCAAGTGGTGGACGACGTTTTCGCTGCGCCCGTGGGTGAAATCGGTCCGCTTATCGAAGCGCACACGCGCTTCGCGCGGCGCGTCAATGCCGGGTTCATGCAAATCGTCAACCGCAACACGATCAAATTGCGCGTCTATGAACGCGGCGCAGGGGAAACCCTGGCCTGCGGCACGGGCGCCTGCGCGGCCGCGATAGCGGGAATCCGGCGGGGCTTGCTCGACAGCCCCGTGGTGGTGCAAACCCGCGGCGGAACCCTGACCGTTACGCGGGATGGCAACAAGCTCACCATGAGCGGTCCGGTCGCCACCGTTTTTTCGGGACACATCGACATTGATGCGCTCACCGACATGTCCAACCCCAAGGACCCGCTAAGATCATGAGCGCCCCTAGCCTATGTGCCGAAGACGTTGCCCAATTTTTAACTGAGAACCGCGAGTTCTTTCGGGATCACGCCGAGCTATTTGCCAACCTGCACGTTCCGCACCCCCATGAAACACGGGCAATATCGCTGGGTGAACGACAAATAATGACCTTGCGCGCGCGCACCCGCGACCTGGAGTGGAAGCTTTCAGGTCTGGTCAATAACGCCTCGGGCAATGAAAAGATCAGCAAATCCTTGAACGCATGGTGTTGCCGCATGCTGGCTGAAGCCGATGCCACTCAAATTCCGGGACATATCGTGCGCAGCCTGGGCGACTTATTCGATCTGCCGACCATTGCACTGCGGCTGTGGGATCTGCCGGGGCTGCTTAATAGCGAATTCACGCAAGACGTAAACGAATCGATCAAGCAATACGCGCAGCAACTGGCCACACCCTATTGCGGCCCGCTGAAAGATCAGGAAGCCGCCACATGGCTGGCCACGCCCCCGGCATCGCTGGCTATTGTCGCGCTCAGACCGAACAACGCCGATGCCCCGTTCGGCTTGCTCATCCTGGGCTCGGACGACATCGACCGCTTTACGTCCGACATGGGGACGGCGTTCCTGGATACGATCCGGGAATTATCCAGCGCCAGCCTAAGCCGCCTGAAAAAAGCGCCAGAAACCGAACCCGCCGATCGGGCTTAGCCCACTATGGGACGCGTGCCCATGCCCGCCTTGCCGGCGCCGATCGAACAGTGGCTTAATCATCTGAAAGTCGACCGGCGCTATTCAAGCCACACACTATCTGGATATCGGCAGGATCTGCGGCATCTGGTCCAGTCCGAGCCAGACGTCGCGCTGGAACGCCTGACCGAGAGCCATATTCGGCGCACCCTGGCCCGCCTGCACGGGCAGGGCCTAAAGCCAAGCAGCCTCGCGCGCGCCTTGGCCGCCTGGCGCGGATTTTTTCAATGGTGGGCGCCCATGGTTGGCCTGGATCGCAACCCCGTCACAGGCGTGCGCGCGCCCAAGGCGCCGCGCGGCCTGCCTAAAGCCCTA
>JBDTGB010000324.1:0-9124 GCA_039937635.1 Burkholderiaceae bacterium
ATAATCAATAACCACCAGTGTGTCGGCGCCGCTATTGGCGATATTGATCAAATAAGAGCTGTAGTCTTTGGCGCCCAGCGGGTGAACCTGCTGGCCCATCGTCTTCCAGCCTTCTTTTTCCGTGAACTCTTTGGTTGAGTCGTACGTAGTGTGCCCGTAGGTGTAATCAGGGACCAGATACACGGCCTTGCGATTTTTGCCCAAGGATTTGGCCAGCACCGGCGCGATGGCCTTGGCGGCCGAATACGCGAAGTAGCACAGACGGAAGCCGTAACGTTGGCAGTCCTTGCCCGTCGTTTCGTTAGAGCCGCTAATAGCCGCCAGATAAATAGTCTTTTCGCGATCGCACACCTTTTGCAAGGCGATAGCCACGGCGCTGCTGACGCTGCCCGAAATCATCATCGCTTTGTTTTCGTGAATGAAACGCGTGGCCGCCTGCACAGCCGAGTTGGGCTTTGTTTCGGCATCGACGACGCCGTATTTAACCGTTTTGCCCAAAATGCCTTTCTTGGTTAGCGGCGAGATTTTCTTAATCTGCTCGGCGCCGGCATTCAATTGCTCGATGGCCAGTTCATAACCTTTTTGCTCGTCGGCGCCCTCGGCTGAATAAGGTCCTGTCAAGTCAAGAGTCAGACCGACAAACACTGAATCGCCGCTCACGCCCGCAGGGTAATTGCCAACAGGCGGTTTATCAGCCGCTAAAGCCACACTTGAAACACCCGGCAGCAAGGCGCCGCCAGCCGCTCCCAGGCCCATTTTTAGCACCGACCGGCGGTCAACTCCGGTATCCAGAGCGCCTTTGCCGTCTTTATTATCATCCATCCTTACTCTCCTAGTGTTTGCGAACAAAATGATTGCCTGAACAAGACCAATCTTGGGCGTCGGCTTGGTGTGCCGCAACAATATTGCGCACAGAACGGCCCGCGTCGCTCAGTGCGCAATAAAAATTAACGGATGCGTATCCCTGCTACTGCGATATATTTATATCCAGTTACGACAATTTCTTTTTAATATATCGCGCCGCGATAAAAATGCAAAGACATTTATCCATAGGGAAAACCTTCATTGAAACCACTTCTATATCGTGATTTTTCTTCAATCCAGTTCAATCTGCCGCGCGTACTCCAGCAAAAGATCCAGTGACGGGTCCTTGCGCGGCCAAATCAAACCGACGCCGTCGTTTTCAAACCGCGGCAATACGTGCATGTGCAAATGCGGCACCGTTTGCCAGCCCGCCGGCCTATTGGCTTGCAATAGCGTCATACCTTCTGGTTTGAAAGCGCGTTGCACCGCCCGGGCGATCCTATGCGCGGCCCGGATCAAGGCCACCACCGACGCATCATCGGCATCCATGAACGTTTCGTAGGGCGCCTTGGTCGCCACCAACACGTGTCCGGGGTTAAGCTGTCCCGCGTCCATAAAGGCAAAGACCCAATTATCTTCGTACACTTTTGCGCAAGGAATTTCACCCTTGATGATTCTTGAAAAAATGGTTTCCATCGCGACCTCCTGTCCGATTTCCTTTCTAATCCGCCTTTTGCCGCCTACTATACGGCAATGAAAATAGCACTATTATTACTCGGCTTTGGCGCCGCCGTCGGCACATGGTGGTGGGCGACATACAAGAACCGAACAAGTGGAAAATTAACATTTTCCCAACAAATAAAGATCGGCTTGCACAGCATATTAATGGGGGTCGCTGTCTACTTCGGTCTTGTTTTCGTCGCGCTTCTGTATCTTATGATCACATCATGATCTCATCAAGGGCCTAATCTAAAAGACCGAGTTGCGCACAATTCAAAAATGAAATGTAATGTTCCTTACAAAAAGAGCCGCTTCAGTCTCTATTTTGTAACACGACATTCAATAGGCATTATGCGTCCCTTCTTTTCCGCGCGACTTCAGTTCTGGCTGGCTGGTTTTCTGCTGCTGTGGTGCTTGGGCGTCCAGGCGACGCAGGCCGATTGGCCACTGGCGCCATCTCACCTTGATCTGGTCACACCCTACGGCGATTTACATGTCAAACCCAGCGAATACATTTATGAGTCCAAGCTGCTTATTAATAATGACGAAGCCGACCCTCAGGTAGAGGGAATCCTTAACATCACCTATGCCTTCGCCACCTCCCAGGCGCATGCGGCCCTCATTTCCATCAGTGACGGCAATAGTCGCTGTCCCATCGCCTACCGCTGGGTAATCCTGGACAAAAAGGGCTATAAAATGTCGCCCGCATTCGGTTCATGCTCGCCGCAAATCAAGGTTTCTTCCACGCATCACACCTTGGTTGTAAAAACCCCAAACAGCGAAGACCCGAATAAAATAGACACCTATAGTTATGACGGAAAGACCGTCAAACGTCGGACTCAACGTTAATTTTTCGACTGGCCATCCGTTATGCGTTTTAGCAGGGATCTGGCTCGAATGACGCTGCCCGGTTTCTACGTGCAGCAAGAGACGCTTGTTCCTTGTTCAAGGAGAGAGGCAATAATGAAGACAGAAAGGAGCAACTCCTTAATTGAAGAAATCAACTTTGTTTGAAAAACAAGCTCATCGACTGAATCTTCTGGAACGCATCAGAGGCGACTTGAGGTCCAGTTTGACACAGGTTAAGTTCCGTGGATGCGCCGTATAGAGATCCACGCCTTGCAATGCAGACAGCGCTCTTTTGTAGCTGATGTCTCACGCAGAGCCGGTGGCATCCAGAGCGTCAATTTCGTTTAAACGAGTATTGTGGTCAATCCAACACAGATCCTCAAGTACTCCGATTTTGAACGAAACCTCTCGGTTCCAACCAACCTGAATATGGTGAAGCTGAATCCATTGCGCGGCGCGGCCCTTTTCACCTTTGACCCACCTTGATTTTCCTCATAATTGAAAGCTTGTTCGGCGGGCGGGGCGACAGTGAACCAGCAGGCGGCGGTCTCGGCGGGTTCGTTGCAGGATCAAGCGACGTGTTTGAGGTCTGGTCGTCGGCGAAGGCTGGCCACAAACGCAATCAATGGATCACGGCTGCGCCGAATGTGGGCGAAGTCGGCCTGCATTTGTTTGTCGGGGGCCGTCTCATACCGAACCACCGGTTCGTGTTCGGTATGACGCTCGGCTATCAGGAATTCCTTAAGTTGGGTTACGCCTCCACCATAACCGCAGATCAAAGAGCTTGATCCGGCCAGTTTAACCAGTCGAGACGGAGACAATTGAGTGACGATATCGGCGACATCAGCACTAAACCCAATCGAAACATGCCTGTCGCATAGTTTTCGCGCAATAGCCGCTGCGCAAGCATAGGATATGACACGTTTACTTTCTGAATATCGCCTAGTAATGAACTGTCAGTAGCTACCGACATAGTTTTATGTCTCCCTCTTGGAGCAATAGACTTAGCCAACAAACGAAAAATTTCAGTCGATTTCAGGTGAAACCAAAAGGTGCTGTTAGTTTAACAAAGTTTCAGTTTTGTATCCAAAAAACTCAAATAGTCTCGAATTACTGACTGTGATACTTTCGGGTACCAATAGTACGGCTTATTTCGGATTCATAGCAGGGACGGGATAAATTTAAATAACCGCCTGGCATTCTTAAGGGATCGAAAGGATTATTAGCTATACATATCCAGCCCTTGCTTCAAAAAACGTTACATTTTTGTCTGGAAAAAACAACACTATGTAACGGACTAATCGTACATAATCACGTTATGATCACGCACGCACACCACCGACTTATGCGCTGTCTGTTTTTTGCGGCCACTTTGGCGATATTGGCGGGGTGCGCCGGGACGGGACGCCACGCGACCCGGCTTGGTCAGAACGCGAATTCGAACCAAGCCATAGTCATTAACAACGACAAACGCGACGAGGTGGTCCTCACGGCATTAGCGCTACTGGACACCCGCTATAAATACGGCGGATCAACACCCGGACGCGGTTTCGATTGCAGCGGCTTTGTGACCTATGTTTTTCAGAATGCCAGCGACAACGCGTTGCCGCATAACACGGCAAGCATCGCCCGGATCAGCCGCCCGATTCCTCAAAACGGATTACGTCCCGGCGATTTCGTGTTTTTCAACACCCTCGGCCAGTCTTATTCGCACATGGGAATCTACATCGGCGATGGGCGTTTCATTAACGCGCCATCCAGCCGCAGCGGCGGCCGGGTTCGTATCGATTCGCTACGCGACCCCTACTACGCGCATCGCTTCAATGACGCCAGAACCCAATTCCGCCTTTAACCTGGCAACTTCAGGTAGTGCGCGACAAGCCGTAAAAATTCATCCAATTTTGGATCAACGCCCGTTTCTTCGCTCATGATTCGAGCTACTTCGGGAGCGAGCCGGGCGGCCAGGCGCGCGTCCAGAAATAACAACCTGGAACGCCGCGCCAGAATATCCTCCACGCATCGGGCATACTCGTAACGCGCCCCAAAACGCACCATGGCCTCGGTCAGGCCATCCGTCAGCACATGATCGCCACCCGGCAGGCTTTGAACACAATCGCCTTCCGACCCATAGGCATCCAGACCAGGAGCCCGCGTCAAGGTCGCTCGTCCATTGCCCGCAGGCGCCGCCCCCACCAGCGGGAAGTCATTCGTCCGGCTTGCGGGCAAATCGAGCAATAGCCCTGCCGCCCCGCATTTTTCCAGCACGTCCTCGGCCATTGCCCGATAGGTCGTCCACTTGCCGCCCGTAACCGTGACTAAGCCGCTGGCGCTGACCAGCACGGTATGTTCACGGCTAATTTTCTTGGTGTTATTGGCAACCACTTCGTCGCCAACGGGCTTAACCAGCGGGCGCAACCCAACCCAAATGCTCTTCACATCGGAACGCGTCGGCGCGCGCGTCAACACTCTGGCGGCTTCGCCCAGAATAAACTCGACCTCTTCGGCAAACGCATCGGGTTCGCGCGACACGTTGTGGCGCGGGGTGTCGGTGGTGCCTAAAATCAGCTTACCCAGCCATGGCACCACAAACAGCACCCGGCCGTCTTGCGTTTTGGGCACGAGCAAGGCGTGGTCCGACGGCATAAATTCACGGTCCACCACCAAATGCACCCCTTGACTGGGCGCCACCATCGGTTTAGTCGGCCGATGAATTGCCGCTCCGTCCTTTTGCCGGAGCTCGTCGACCCAAACCCCTGTCGCGTTGACAACACATCTTGCGCGAATCTGGTAGCCCACGCCGGTTTCAGCATCTTGACAACGGACCCCCACCACGCGATGCCGATCATGAATCAGACCGGTCACGGGGCAGTAATTAACCAGCAACGCGCCCTGCGCGGCTGCCGTCTTGGCCAAAGCCAACGCAAGGCGGGCATCATCGAACTGGCCATCCCAGTATTGAACACCGCCCTTCAAGCCCTGGGTTTTAACGCCAGGCAAGCGCAGCGCTGTTTTTCCGGCGCTTAGAAATTCGGTCGGGCCCAGGCCGGCCTTGCCCGCCAGTGTGTCGTACAGTTTCAAGCCAAGGCCATAAAACGGCTTTTCCCAGCACCTATAGCTGGGCATGACAAACGGCAGGGGTCGCGCCAAGTGCGGCGCGTTATGCAGCAAAGTCCGGCGTTCATGCAAGGCTTCACGCACCAGGGCGATGTTGCCTTGCGCCAGGTAACGGACGCCTCCGTGGACAAGCTTGGTGGCGCGCGACGAGGTGCCTTTAGCGAAATCAAGCGATTCCAGCAGGGCGACCGAGAGTCCGCGCAATGTGGCGTCAAGGGCGACCCCCAGGCCCGAAGCGCCGCCTCCGACGACCACCAGATCAACATTCTTTGTTCGCGACAATGCCGCCAGCAATTGAGCACGGTCGGAAAGCAATGACGAGCAAGGTGATGTCATGCGCATCAGTATAAAGCGGCGCACCCGATCACGGGTTTGTGACGCCGATTCATGCTATCGTCGATCGGCCTTTTGGACTAATCTTCAATCACTTTGCCTGACCGGCTTTTCGATCTTCAGCTTAAATTCCTGTCGATGTATAACCATGACCTATTTGTTAGCCTTGGATCAAGGCACCTCCAGCTCACGCAGCATCGTTTTCAATGCAGCCGGCGAAATCGTTGCACTGGCTCAAAAAGAAATCACGCAGCACTACCCGCAGGCGGGGTGGGTCGAGCATGATCCAACTGAAATTTGGCAAACCCAACTGGCTACAGCGCAAGAAGCCATCGCCAAGGCTCATTTAAAGGCAAGCGACATTCACGCCATTGGCATCACCAATCAACGCGAAACGACGGTGGTGTGGCGGCGCGATACGGGTCAACCAATCTGCAACGCGATCGTGTGGCAGGACCGGCGCGCCGAGCCGACGTGTGTCGAGCTACGCGCAGAAGGCCTGGAAGAAACCATCCAGGCCAAAACAGGTCTGCGCGTAGATGCTTACTTTTCCGCTACCAAACTAAAATGGATTCTGGACCACGTGCCCGGCGCGCGCCAGTTGGCCGACAAAGGCGAATTGGCGTTCGGCACAATCGATAGCTGGCTGATATGGCAACTGACCGGCGGTCGGGTGCATGCCACCGATGTCAGCAATGCCGCGCGCACGATGTTGTTCAACGTGCACGAAAACCGCTGGGACGCGGAACTGCTTGGCGCGCTGCACATCAATCCAACGCTTATGCCCGCAGTCCTGCCATCGAGCGCCGAATACGGGCTAACGCAGACCGACCTTTTTGGTGATGCCATTCCCATTTGCGGCGTGGCGGGCGATCAGCAAAGCGCGCTTTTCGGTCAGGCATGCTTCCACGAAGGCATGGCCAAAACCACCTATGGAACAGGTTGCTTCACGCTGATGCACACTGGCGCAACGTTCCAGATATCAAAAAATGGCCTGATTACAACGAGTGCCGCGCAAATCAGCGCCAAACCTGAATTCGCCATCGAGGGCAGCGTTTTCGTGGGGGGCGCCGTGGTGCAATGGTTGCGCGACGGCCTGCATGCGTTCAAGACCAGCCACGACATTGAAGCGTTGGCGCAAAGCGTACCCGATTCGGGCGGAGTCATCATGGTGCCGGCGTTCACGGGCCTGGGCGCCCCCTACTGGCAACCGAACGCGCGCGGATCGATTACCGGCCTGACGCGCGGCAGCACTATCGCGCACATTGCGCGCGCCGCGCTCGATAGTATCGCCTACCAGAGCGCCGCGCTTTTGCAAGCAATGAACCGCGATGCGCTCGCCGCCGGCGTGGCGCCGCTGACGCAAGTGCGCGTGGACGGCGGCGCCTGTGTTAACGATTTGCTGATGCAATTTCAGGCCGACCTGCTGGGCATACCGGTGGTGCGCCCGACAATCATTGAAACCACCGCACTTGGCGCCGCCTACCTGGCAGGGCTGGGCAGCGGCGTGTACACAGGCGTGGGCGAACTATCGAAATTATGGCGCGCGGAGCATACCTTTACCCCCCATATGGGGGCCGAACAAGCGCGGACCCTGATGCGGGGCTGGGAGCATGCAGTACGGCAAACCAGCCTGCCGCAATGACATTCAATCGTCCTGAATTCGCGGCTGTATCGCGGGGGCAACAACTAAAACTCCCGGCATCGCCCGGTCATCTATAATCGCTTCTGTTTAGCAACTACCAATCCTTCATGCCTGTATTAACCAATCATGCCACGCCGGGCGTCGCCACCTGGGTGGAAAATGATCAAGCTCGAAGCGCCGCGTGGCGCAACGAAAGCAACAGCCACTTACCCAAACGCATTAAAGTCGTCGACGATACCCTGGCCGCCGACCTGGCTTTTCGCATGGCCAATGAAGGCACCGCAATGCTGTGGCGCGGCGATTTTCAAAACGCCAAACAGCTTTTAAACGCCTTGGCGCGCCGGGCGAAAAAAGAAAAACAAAGCAAGACTAATTTGGCGCCTCACGCCGCCTTCAATATGTACCGGCTGAAGCAATCACAACGAGCCCGTTTGCTGAACATGCTGTTGATTGAAGTCGACGCCAATTACCAACTTAACCTGCGGCGGGCGCCCGATGTCAGCGATGCCTGCCGCGTCGTTTTCGGCGAATCAAATGAACCCTTTCTGTTGTCGCTACGCGCTTTGCAGGGCATTATCGGCTCGTACGAATGGCGCAAAAAGGGTATTGCCATTCCTGTGCTTGAACAAAGCATTCATGTTCATTACGGCGTATTTTCACCCATTCGGGGCGAATATATCGACCTGATCAGCCAGGCTCCATTGCCAACCACTGAACTGGCCTTCGATGTTGGCACAGGCAGCGGCGTATTGGCAGCCGTTCTAGCGTGGCGCGGAGTAAAAAAGATCATCGCCACCGATCTCGACCCGCGGGCGCTGGCTTGCGCCCGCGACAACGTCGAACGCCTGGGCTTGAATGAACGCGTCGAACTGATGCAGGTGGATTTATTCCCACCTGGAAAAAGCGCCTTGATTGTGTGCAACCCGCCCTGGCTGCCGGCGCGCCCCACGTCTTCCATCGAGCAAGCCATCTACGACCCCGATAACCACATGCTGCTGGGCTTTTTAAACGGCCTGGCCGAGCACCTGACATCCGAGGGTGAAGGATGGATGATTATTTCCGATTTGGCGGAACACCTGGAGTTGCGCAGTCGTGAATTCTTGCTGCAGGCGATTCGGCAAGCCGGGCTGCGAATTATCGGCAAGCTGGACGCTCGTCCGAAACACCCCAAAGCGTTCGACACCAGCGATCTGCTGCACGAAGCACGCGCCGCCGAAGTAACCTCGTTGTGGCGCTTGGGCCATGGTTAAACCCACGGTCTTGCCGCCGAAAAGCTTGCCGGATACGAGATAACGGCAGCACATCCCAATCGTGAGTCTAACCAGGGAACGATTGAATAAGCATGGCGGGCACAACGCATTGACTTGCTCTTGTTAAAAAATGACCATTTTTAATGCCCGATTTCGCGAAATCAATCCGTCAGATGGCCGGTCAAATCTGTGCACGACGCTGGGTTTGGCGGCTTATTATGTGACAGATGTTAATAGTTTGCATCAGGGCCGTCGCAGACGCGCATGCTATCGCCATGGCGGCTTTAACGCGCGAACTCTGGAATTGTTTTGCGCGAGCATAAAATAAAAAGAGAGGCCTGGACCTCATGAGTGATAGTGAGCCAATCGTCAAGGTGGGTGCCACCGGACTAGGTCCCGGTTCGCTGGC
>JBDTGB010000325.1:0-6027 GCA_039937635.1 Burkholderiaceae bacterium
TCGCGCCGGCATCCTTTGCAGCCCACGCACAAGTCCATGGTTTCATGCATTTCGCCGGACGTTAACGCGTCGGGTCCCAGTTGGCCCGACAGGGCCAGCCTAAGCGTATTCGCGCGGCCACGCGTCAGATGCTTTTCGTCGTGAGTGACTCGGTAGCTGGGGCACATTGTGCCCGCATCAAATTTGCGGCAGTGGCCGTTGTTGTTGCACATTTCGATGGCCTTGCCGAAGCCGCCCGCCGCGTCGCCGCCCGTGCCGGGCGCGCTGGTGGTTTGCTTATTCGGGTCGTTTTGCACGTTCCAGGACGACCAGTCGAACGCGGGCTTCATGGGCAATACCTGATAGGTGGGCTTGAAGCGAAAGAGCAGGGTATTGTCCATTTTTTGGCAGCGAACAATTTTGCCTGGATTCATCATGCCTTCGGGATCGAACAGGTCTTTAATTTCTTCGAACGCGTGCGTCAGCCGGGGTCCGAACTGCCACGATATCCATTCGCTGCGCGCCAGGCCGTCGCCGTGTTCCCCCGAAAAGGCGCCCTTGTATTCGCGCACCATGGCGCTGGCTTCTTCGGCGATGGCGCGCATTTTCTCCGCGCCGCTGGTGCGCATGTCCAGGATCGGCCGAACGTGCAAAGTGCCCACCGAGGCGTGGGCGTACCAGGTGCCGCGTGTGCCATGTTTGCGAAAAATTTCAGTCAGGCGGCTGGTGTATTCGGCCAGGTGTTCCAGCGGCACGGCGCAGTCTTCGATGAACGAAACAGGCTTGCCGTCGCCATGCATGCTCATCATGATGTTCAGTCCCGCCTTGCGCACGGCCCATAGCGCCTTTTGCGCTTCGGGATTGGGCATTTCAACCACGCTGCCGGGCAAGCCGAGTTCGCCCATTAGCTCAACCAGCGTTGCCAGCTTGCGCAGTTGTTCGCTATTGTCGTCGCCTGCGAATTCAACAAGCAGGATGGCTTCGGGCGCGCCGATGACCGCTTTATCGATAACCGACTTGAACGCCGGGTTCTCGCGCGCCAGATCGATCATGGTGCGATCCACCAGCTCGACGGCGCAGGGCCCCAGCTTGACAATGTGCTGCGCCATGTCCATGGCCTGGTAGAACGTCGGGAAGTTTACGACGCCAAGCGCCTTGTGGGTTGGCAAGGGCGAGAGCTTTAGAGTTATTTGTTGCGTGTAGGCCAGCGTGCCTTCGCTACCCACCAGCAAGTGCGCCAAGTTGACGCTGCCGTCGCTGGTGTAGGGCCGTTCGCTTTGCGGGTTGAAGATATCGATGTTGTAGCCGCCGACGCGCCGCAGCACCTTGGGCACCATGCGTTCGATTTCGTTGTGCTCGCGCGTTGCGATGGCGCGCAGGGTCGACATAATCGTCGCAACTCGCGGGTTGACGGTTTGCATGTCGGCTTCTTTGCAGAACGTGGCTTCCGTGCCGTCGGCCAGCAGTGCGTTGATGCTGATGACGTTGTGCACCATGTTGCCGTAGGCAATCGAGCGTGAGCCGCAGGAGTTGTTGCCGGCCATTCCACCGATCGTGCACTGCGCGGCTGTGCTGACATCGACGGGAAACCAGACGCCGTGGGGCTTTAACCAGGCGTTTAGATGGTCCAGCACGATACCCGGCTCGACTGTGATGGTCATGGCGGCAAGATCGAAATCGATTATCTGATTCAGGTATTTGCTATTGTCGATAATCAGTGTCTCGCCCACCGTCTGACCGCATTGAGATGTGCCCGCGCCGCGCGCGACCAAAGGCACGCGCAGCTCTCGGCAGATATCCAGCGCGGCCCGAACATCGTTCATGTTTTTGGGAATCAATACGCCAATCGGGTCGGCCTGATAGATCGATGCGTCGGTGGAATAGCGGCCGCGCGACCCGCGATCGAACAATACTTCGCCTTGAACGCGTTGGCTTAGGCGTTTTGATAATTCGTTGCGCTGTGAGCCGGCGCGGATAACTTCTTTGTGTAAAGAGGCGTTCATTGAAATTCTCGAGAAACCCTGGTCTTGAACCGAACATGGAGGGCAGCCGCACCGCGGCCGACAGAGGCGTTCGCGCGCAGCGCCGGTTAGGTCGAATCGGGCGATTTCGAGGACGATGACTTTAGGTCTTCCATCACCGTTTCACCTTTCCGCTGCAGGTGAGTGCGCAAGATCGTTGCCAGCGCGGGGCCGTCGCGCATAGATAACGCCTCGACCATCTTGACGTGTTCACGCATCGCGCTATTCCATTTTTCGTGGTTCAGGTTCGAACGAAAGCGCAAATTCTGGATACGCAGATTCAAGGTTGCGTAGACTTGCGTCAGCAACTGGTTGCACGACGCCAGATTGATGCGGTCGTGAATTTCGCGGTTGAGCCGGTAATAGGTGGGAAGGTCTTCGCGTGCGTGGCACGCCAGCATTTCGAATGTCAGCGCCTTGATTTCCGCGATTTCCTGGTCGGTGATGTGACGACACGCGAGTTCGCCCGATAATGCCTCCAGGCCCGCCATCACTTCGAAGCTCTCGCGAACGTCTTTTTCCGACAACACCATGACTTGCGCGCCGCGGTTTGGCTGGAGTTGCACTAGCCCCTCGGCCGAGAGCAGGCGGAAGGCTTCGCGCAACGGGGTGCGCGATACACCCAATCGATCGCACAAGGCGCGTTCGTTCAGTCGCATCCCGGCCTGCAATTCGCCCTGGATAATCAGTTCGCGCAAGCGATTTGCAATTGACGTGGGAAGGGTGAGCCTATCCACCGCTTCGCTGCTGACTGGCGGCGGTGGAAATGGGCTTGGCCCGTGCGGCGCCAAACTTGGCGGTGTCGGACTGCGCACACCTTGATTAGCACTCATTTTTTCTTTGTATACCAATTTTGATCGTTGTGGATCGTTTCTAATTCGCTAACTTTAAAGGAAAAAATAAGGAAAAACAATCCATCGCCGATATTTAAATCCATATATGCAGCCTTTCTGCGTTTCGATCTCATGTTGTAGCGCAGCATTTATTTTTCTTGCAGTCTGCTTCAGGCGCGTTTAATATGATCAGCTATTGTATTTTGTATACCACTATTTTTTTATTTATAGGCTCCAGGCATGATAACGTTTAATTCCCACCCGTCCGGGCGTCATTTTTTGCAAATTCCCGGCCCCACCAATGTTCCCGATCGCGTGTTGCGCGCTATTGATAACGCGACGATTGATCACCGGGGCCCGGAATTCGGCGTGATCGGCAAATCGGTCCTGGCGGGCATGAAAAAAGTATTCAAGACACAGGCCGACGTTGTTATTTACCCGGCTTCAGGCACAGGCGCATGGGAGGCTGCCCTGGTCAATACTTTGTCGCCCGGCGATCTGGTGTTGATGGCCGAGACCGGGCATTTTGCCGCTTTATGGAAAAAAATGGCGGTGAAGTTGGGTCTGAAAGTTGAATTTCTGCCTGGCGACTGGCGTCGCGGCGCTGATGCCGCAACGATCGAGGCGCGTCTGACCAGCGATAAGGAACAAGCGATCAAGGCGGTTTGCATTGTGCATAACGAAACCGCAACGGGCGTGACCAGCAACGTTCTGGCTGTGCGCCAAGCCATTGATCGCGCTGGCCACCCGGCGTTGCTTATGGTCGACACAATTTCATCGTTGGCCTCGGTTGACTATCGGCATGATGAATGGGGCGTTGACGTAACGGTTTCGGGATCGCAGAAAGGGCTGATGCTTCCGCCCGGTTTGTCGTTTAACGCGATTAGCGCGAAGGCCCTGGCGGCATCGCAAACGTCGAAGCTGCCACGCTCGTACTGGGACTGGCATTCAATGCTTGAAATTAATCCGACGGGTTACTTCCCTTATACGCCAGCCACCAATCTGCTGTATGGATTGCACGAGGCGCTTGAACAGCTGTTCGAAGAGGGGCTGGATAACGTGTTTGCCCGGCATATTCGTCACGGCGAAGCGACGCGGCGCGCGGTGCGGGCATGGGGTCTGGAAATTCTGTGCGCGAATCCCGCTGAATATAGTCCCGCGCTGACCGCCGTGATAATGCCCAAGGGCCACAGCGCCGACGCGTTTCGCAAGGTTGTACTCGAGCATTTCAACATGTCGCTGGGCCAGGGCTTGAGCAAACTGAAAGACACAGTATTTCGCATCGGCCACCTAGGTGACCTGAACGATCTTAGCTTGTGCGGCACGCTGGCTGGCGTCGAGATGGGACTTTCCGTCGCGAAGGTGCCACATCAAAAAGGCGGAGCACAGGCGGCAATTGACTATTTAGCACAAGTTGCATCCAGTTAAAAGGCTGCTACATTACGTGATATTGTGTAAAAAACAATAAGGCCCGGATACTCGGGTATTTACTTCCAATGGAGAAGACAACAATGAAATATCTGAATACTAAGTCGCTGAAAAAGGCGGCTTTGCTGCCCCTGTCGTTAGCTATGATGGCCTGCTTGGCAGCGCCTGCTCAGGCCGAGAAGTGGGAACCCACTCGCACGGTGCAGATCATTGTTCCGGCTGGCGCGGGCGGCGCCTCGGATCAGATGGCGCGCACCATTCAGAACATCATCATTACGCATAAACTGATGAAGCCATCGTCGATGGTGCTGAACGAGGGCGGCGCAAGCGGCGCCGAGGGCATCATGGACGCCAAAGGGTCCAAGGGCGATCCCTACAAACTGATGGTGGCGTTTTCGGCTATTTATACCCTGCCTATCGCGGTTAATCTGCCGTTTAACTGGCGCGACCTGAATCCAGTGGCCATGATTGCGCAGGACGAATTCCTTTTATGGGTCAATTCCGCCACGCCGTACAAAACAGCGGCGGACTATTTGAATGCGGTTAAGGCCGCGCCGCGTGGAAAGTTCAAAATGGGCGGCACGGGCGCCAAACGCGAAGATCAAATTATTACTGTTGCGCTGGATAAGGCGGCCGGGGTGCACTTCACCTACGTGCCTTACAAGAGCGGCGGCGAAGCGGCCACTCAGTTAGTCGGCAAGCACATCGATTCCAACGTCAATAACCCGAGCGAAAACATTGCTCAGTGGCGTGCCGGTCAACTGCGTGCGCTGTGCGTATTTTCCGAAGATCGTATGGTTTACACCACCAGGGTAACCACCGATCAGTCGTGGGCCGACATCCCAACGTGCAAAGAATCGGGTTACGACGTCAAGTATCAGATGTTGCGCGCCTTTTTCCTACCTCCCGGCACCACTCAGGATCAGGCGGATTTCTATGCCGATATGCTGAAGAAAGTCAGCGAGACCACCGAATGGAAAGACTATATCGCCAAGCAGGCGCTCCATGCCGACTTTAGAACCGGCAAGGATTTCACTGACTTCCTGACCAAGGACGAGGCCTATCACAAGACAGTGATGCAAGAAGCCGGCCTCGCTGCCAAGAAATAAGTCGCACGACAGGAGAAGTAGTATGGAGCAGGACCAAGCACCGGAGATTCCTCCGCGTGGCGGCTTTACGTACAGCATAGTCGATGCATCGACCGCCGTTGTCATTTTTATCGTGGGCGCAGTAATGATGGTCGATAATTATCGGATCGGCGCGGGCTGGGGCGATGAAGGCCCACAGCCCGGGTATTTTCCGTTTTATATTGGCGCCATTCTTTGCATTGCGGCGGTTTTCGTATTTCTGAAATCTCTGTTTGGCAAGAATCGCAATCATGTGATCTTCGTCAGCTGGGAACGTTTCAAGCTGGTGTTGGTGGTGCTGCTTCCTACTGTCGCTTATGTTTTTGTGGTGGATATGCTCGGCATGTATGTGGCATCGGCTATTTTCATTGCCGGATTCATGCGCTTGCTGGGCAAGACCAGCTGGCTGAAAACCGTGGTGGTTAGCGTGGGTGTCAGCGTGGTGCTGTTCTGGATGTTTGAGATCCAGTTTATGGTGCCGCTTCCGAAGGGGCCGCTCGAAGCCCTGTTCGGTTATTAAGAACGGACAACGGAGGCTTTCTCGTGGAAAATATAGACGCCTTGTTTCATGGCTTTTCTATACTGATGACTTGGTATAACTTGGGCATGATGATGATCGGCCTTATATTAGGCGTGATC
>JBDTGB010000326.1:0-4667 GCA_039937635.1 Burkholderiaceae bacterium
GCCGCCGCGGCAACCCATTGGCTCGTCGTCGTTTCCGTGGTCAGCTTTGCAGGATATGCGCCCTTGATAGCCAACGTGATCGGCTGGCTGATCGCGTTTTGCGTTTCTTTTCTAGGACATTACCAACTAACTTTTAAATTGCAACACGCGCCCCTGTTCAGAGCGGTGCGACGTTTCTTTACCGTTTCGGCCCTGGGCTTTGGCGTTAATGAATTGGCCTACGCCTATTTATTGCATGCCACCACCCTGCGCTACGACGTTCTGCTTGCCCTGATTCTAATCGCGATCGCGGTAATGACCTTTATTCTTGGCCGCTTTTGGGCGTTTCAGCGCAAAAACTAAGCGCCGGCCCGGCCTGAATACGCCAGACACGCGATTTACCATCGACTGCGTACGGCAAAATAGAAGCCAAAAATGGATAATCGGCGACGCTGTTTTTGTCGCCCCACAACCACAAGGTGATAACTCGATCTGTGCAAAGCTTGCCAATCAGGTCCTGCGGCTTGATTAGCAAGCGCGCCGCCGTGTCGGGTTCGAACTGGCCAGCGTCGAAAAGCTCTTTGCGCCAGTTGTCCTGGAACTTCAAATCGGAGGCGTCCCAGTCCGACACAACAAACACCGATTTACTGGTGTGCAAATAAAAGTCAAGGTCGTAGCTATAGCGATCCAGCATCACGATTTTATCAGCCGGGCGATAGTTCGCCCGCATCTCGTTGGCCAACGTTCGGGAGCTAGGTTGCGGCGCCACAATCAGAGCAATAACCGATGCAAGACAAATAACGATTGAAACGAGAAGAAAACGCGTCAAGGTATTTAATGCCTTGGCAGCGCCGACACCCCGCAGACGAGCCGCGAAAGGTTCAGCCAAAAAAAAGGCGAAGGGGGCCAAAGCGGGCAATACATATCCAACGAGCTTGGACGATGGCAGTGAAAAGAAAATCAGCACCACCAGCAACCAGGACAACATCAGTCCCCGAACCGCGCCATACGCCGAATCAGACCAATACGTCTTGTTGAACACGCGCCAAAGCTGCAGTGACCAGGGCAAGGTCAAACCAAGCAACACGGGGATGTAAAACCAGAACGGGTGAGGATTATTAAAGCCTTGTTCCAAAAAACGTTCAAAATGCTGATAGATGATGTAGTAGTCGAAAAACCCAGGGTAATGCCATTGCATCGCCAGCATCCACGGCAGAGACACCAGCAAAAACACCCCCGCGCCAACCCACGTGAACAAGCGCCGCATAGTGTCGAAACGACGGCGCCCCAGCAACCAGAAAAACAATATGCCACCAGGCAGGACAATGCCGATCAGGCCTTTCGCCAAAAAGCCAAGCCCCGCCATCGCATAGGCAAGCGCCAGTACGAGACGATACGATTCGCCCCGTTCCAGCCTGAACACCGCCGCAGCGCCGGCAATCACCGTGGCGGAAATTATTCCAGCCACCGTCATATCCAGATTGGCATACTGAGCCGCGCCAAACAAAAAAGGCTGGGAGGCCAGAATTAGGGCAGCCACAATGGCTACCTTTTGATGAACATAGGTCTTCAAGAACCAGAACAACAAGCCCACCATCAAGGTGGCCGAAAGCACCGAACTTAGGCGCGCGGCCCACTCATTGGCGCCGAAACACTGCATGGCCAGCGCCGTGATCCAGTAAAACAGAGGCGGTTTATGGAAAAACGGCAAGCCGTCCAGCCGGGGCACGGAAAACTGCCCGACGCCGAGCATGCTCCAGGCCACGCCCACGTAGCGGCCTTCGTCGGGCAAAAGCAATGGGCGAGTCCATGTGGTCGCCGCCAGCCACAAGAAGGTCGCTATAACGACTTTCCACGTCGAACACGCGTCAAGCGCCCTGGAAACCAGATTAACGAGGCGGTTCATTGAACGACTTTTCGCCTATGCCCTGGCCGACCCGTTTTCTGACCAGATAAATAGGTCGATTTTTAACTTCGCCGAAAATGCGCGCCACATATTCACCCACGACGCCAATGGAAATCAGATTCACGCCCGCAAAAAACAACACGACCGTAATAAGCGTTGCCCACCCCTGCACCGGGTCGCCATACAGCCAGTGATTGACAATAATGAAAGTCCCGTAAGCAAACGAAATCAGCGACAAACCAATGCCCAACAGGCTTAACAGGCGCAATGGCCACGTAGTAAAGGCGGTTACGCCATCAAGCGCAAAGCGAAATAATTTGAAGGGTTTAAACCTCGATGTGCCATGCAAACGTTCAGGCGGGGAGTAATAAAAAGGCTCAGCGCGAAATCCAACCCAGGCGAACAGCCCTTTCATAAAACGATTGCGCTCGGGCAGCATTAACAGGGCGTCGACCACCACCCGGTCCATCAGCCGAAAATCGCCCGCGTTCTCGGGCACCTTCAATCCGCCTGAAGTCCGCATCATCTGATAAAAAATCTTAGTGCCCACCCGCTTGAAAACCGATTCATCCGCGCGTGTTGCCCGCACGGCATACACCATATCGGCGCCCTGTTGCCAGCGCGCCAGCATTTCGGGAATCAACGCCGGCGGGTGCTGCAAATCAGCGTCCAGACTTACCACCACGCGGCCGCGAGCGGCTGCGAGTCCGGCGCTAAGTGCCGCTTCCTTGCCAAAATTGCGCGACAACTGTATGTAAACTATTTCCGCATGCTTATCGACCCATTGAGCTATCGCGCTTGCGGTCTCGTCCGTGCTGCCGTCATCGACAATAATGATTTCATAACGCATGGACATCGATTCCAGCACGCCTATTAGCTCGGGCAACAAGACACTTAAGTTTGCCGCTTCATTCAGACACGGTATAACGCAACTCATTGATGTCGGCGGCAACGCGCTGTTGGGCGTTAATGCGGAAATATCGCTCTTGGGATCAGCGCTGGCACTAAACAATTGGGGGCCTCTGCAAGATTAAGAATCAAAAACAAATACGCGATGCAACTTCGGATAATAGCTGATTAGCCATTGCCATACCGCAAATAATGGCCTGATTACAGTAGGAAAAACGCATAACGAATTGACGGAACACCCGTTTTTTAATAAGATATAAGTAACATATATCTTTAAATCAAGCGGGTTTTTCGCCTTGGTTTTGTCCAACAGATCCTGTCACTCGCCCTCGTCTCACCCTGGAATATTACATGACGACCCAAGAACTATGCTCTGAAGAAGAAATCGTCACTCTGGTCTACGGCTTCTATGATCGCGTGCGCGCCGACGCGCTTTTGGCGCCTATCTTTAACGCGCATGTCGACGACTGGGACACCCACCTGGCCAAGATGGTGCGATTCTGGTCCTCGATGCTGCTGGGCGCGGGTTCTTACCGCGGATCGCCCATGCCCGCGCATATTGCCCTGCCAGGATTGCGCGCCGATCTCTTCCAGCAGTGGCTTGGGCTATTTCATCAAACTGCGCAGGAGCTGCCCAACCGCCGTCTGGCCGAGCGCGCCGAGCAATACGCGCACCGTATCGCGCGCAGCCTATGGTACGGTTACCAGCTAAATCACGAACCCGACCAACGACCCACGGAGGTCACTTGTGGCTAATACTAATACCCGTCCGCAACTCCAGGCGTTCCTCAGTCTGGGATTCCGGCCCTTGTACATAGCCGGATGCGGCTGGGCTTTGTTGTCGATTGCGCTCTGGATCTTCGCGCCGCATCTGATCGGACATCCGCTATCAGGCGTGGCATGGCATGCGCACGAAATGCTGTGGGGCTTCATTGCCACCATCGCCGTCGGTTTTTTGTTGACGGCCAGCGCAAACTGGACGAAATTCACCCCATTAAAAGGCTGGCCGCTAGGCTTCGTATGCTTGCTTTGGCTGTGCGCCCGTATTGGCTACCTGGTGGGCGGCGAAACAGGCTTCTGGATCGCGGGCGTCTGCGAACTGGGGTTTTTCGTCATTAGCGCCATCGCGCTGATGCGCGTTGTCGTTAAGGCCAAGAGTCGCCGCAACTATGGCATCCCGTTGCTCGTACTGGGACTGGGGCTGACTAGCGTGCTCTATCTTCAGGCGGCTTTGAAGGGCGATTACCTCCTGCTAATGCAACGTTTCGATCTGGGCCTGATAGACATGGCGGTTCTGGCCCTGTTGATCGCACGCCGGGTCATCCCGTTTTTTGCCATGCGCATGGTGTCGGGGCTGAAAATCCCCATGCTGACCCGCAGCGGACAAGCACAACTGACATTAAGTGTTCTCGCCATCATCCTGGGGCTCGCCGGCCTGCCCATCATAATGGCGATTGCACTGGCTTTGGTGGGACTGATCAGCTTGTTTCAAGTTGTACGATGGCAGCCCATGGAGGTCCTTCACCGGCCGATATTATGGATTCTGTACCTGGGTTATGCCCTTCTTGGGGTCGGCTTGCTCTTTGCTGCGATCCAGCTTAGCGGCTTCGGATCCGGACTTCTGGCGCGCACCGCAACACATGTGCACATCATTGCCATGGGCGGCTTCTCAATATTAATCATCGGCATGGTGACGCGCACCGCGCTAGGCCACTTGGGACACAAGCTGCTGCTCGATCAAAGCATGCGCGTCAGTTATTTTTTCATGATTGCGGCTGTCGCGCTACGCCTGGCGGCGCTATGGCCAGGCAGCGCCAGTACAGGGCTGCTTCAAGCCGCCGCCACATGCTGGATCATCGCGTTCGGTTTGTAT
>JBDTGB010000327.1:0-8030 GCA_039937635.1 Burkholderiaceae bacterium
GAACAGCCGCAAAGCACCCATTCACGCTCGCCCGCAATCCATTGCCGAACTGTATATGTGCTTCACCTGGCTGGCCGTGCAAGGCTTTGGCGGCGCGGCACCTGTCGCGCAACGCGAACTCGTCGAAAGAAAACACTGGCTGACGCAACAGGAATTTTTGGAGGACTGGGCCGTGGCGCAAATTATGCCCGGTCCAAATGTGGTGAACTTGTCGATCATACTTGGCGACCGCTATTTTGGCTTGAGAGGAGCCATGGCCGGACTGGCCGGCATGATATCAATCCCCTTGCTGCTCGTGCTTGGCATGACCATTATCTACACTGAATATTCGCACTATGCCGTCATAGAGCGCGCTTTGCGCAGCATGGGCGCGGTGGCGGCCGGACTAATCATCGGCACAGGCTTCAAATTGTTTTCAACATTAAAAAGCAACCCGATCGGACTGCCTGCGGCAAGCGTACTTGTCGTGTTTACCTATATCGTTATCGCGTTACTGCGCTGGCCGCTGTTGGTGGTTCTATTAATCACTGGCATACCTGCGTCGATTTGGGCCGGGATACAATTGGCGCAGCGAGAACGCAAAGACCACTCATGAGCTGGAATCTCAATATCGCCGATTGGTTGGCATTAAGCTGGCATTTTTTGTCGCTATCATTGCTAACCGTGGGATCGGGGTCGCTAACGACCGCCCCCCAAATGCACAATTACCTGGTTGATGAAAGACACTGGCTGACGAATGTTCAATTCAATACCTCCATTACAATCGCCCAGGCCGCTCCCGGTCCCAATATGCTATACATTGCATTGTTGGGCTGGAACGTCGGGATGGCTACTCACAGCTGGACGGGTTCAATCGTCGCCATGACGACTGCCATGGTCGGTTCCTTGCTTCCAAGCACCATCGTCACGTTAGCGGGTACGCGGTGGGGCCATCGCAACCGCAATAGGCGGTCGGTGCGCGCCTTCAAGGCGGGCCTGGCTCCTATAACCACGGCTCTGTTGATTGCCACCGGCTGGCTGCTGATGCGCCCCTACAATCAACCCGGCCGCGACTGGCCGCTATGGATAGCAACAGCCGTAACCGTTGTGCTCGTATGGCGCACGAATATCCATCTATTGTGGCTGCTGGCGGCCGGAGCACTGCTGGGTATTCTGGGAATCGCCTGAAAAGCCGCCCATCACGCCAAACTGCGCATCAAGTCGGAAACGCGTAAAACATCCGATGGCATCGCGATAGCGCACCAGAAAGCGTCAGCACGCTGCTCGCCCAGCAATCCATCAAGCAGGTCGTGCGCTTTGGCCTCGATAATAATGGGCTCGATGGGTCGCGACCAGCTACCCAGCGGCGCCGCGCACCGACGCTCGGTTTGTGTGCCGTCAACCAGCATCACGGAGACATCGACATGCATGGCGTCAAAGCGTCCTGAAATGGCGGAATTCTGAGATAAGACGGTGCGTCCAAGCAGCGCCCCAACATCGGCCGAGAAACGTCGATGGTCGGAGAATGTCGCGAGATTAATCCGGCCGTCCAGCAAGGCCGCAACGACACAATATTGATAAGAAAATTTACCATCAAGACCTGAATTGGGATTCGGCCGGTCGATATAAGGCATGACAGGCGTAGTGATTTTCACCTCGCGTATTGATGCCGCGCCGCCCATCGCAGTGCGACAATCAAGTGCGGCAGTGATGGCAAAATGCGTTGCGTATTGCGACGGAAACAATTTCCAGGCCGGGCCGGGATCAAGCACACGTGGCGTCACTAACGGAGCGAGCAACGCCGCCGGATCAAAATGATCGCCGAAATAGGCTTGGCCATAACCGCGTGGACCTCCCAACGCGTCCCCATCAGCGGTAAAACCGGACAAGGCCATCGCAGCCGCCTCAAGCCCACTTCGGCACGCATCCCCGCAATGCAATGCCTTCGTCATCGAACCCACATTCGCCAATACGCCGCCCGCGCGCGAAGCGGCGATGCCGATAGCCATAACCAGTTGGTCTTGGTCCAGATCAAGTAAATCGCCACACGCCACAGCAGCGGCAATCGGGCCAACCACTCCCGGAGGATGCAATGTCAGGTCTTTAGGTTCAAGCTGTCCCGATGCAAGTCGCAGTCGTCCCTGGGCCTCAATGCCTTTACACAATGCGCGCAACACTCGCGCCCCCTGTGGCGCGGCATCTTCGGACTCACGCACCTGGGCCAGCGCGAGCAAGCCCGGCAAAATAGTCGACAGCGCGTGATTGGGTGGATTCCACATCGGCTCGTAATCGAGCACATGCATCGCCATGCCGTTGATCTGCGCCGCCTGGGCTGGCGCCGTGGAAAAGCCCTGTCCGATAACGACCGAAGCAGGATGGCTGTCTTGCTGGCGCGCCAACTTGCCCACCAAACGCGGCCCCGGCTCGACTGCACCCACCCTTGCCACAGCCAAGCCATCGAGCAAAAGAAGGCGGGCCACAGCATCCAGACCTGCATTCTTGGCCGACCAGGACTGCAACTCAATCGCAAACTCGCGCGTTAGATTCTGGCCCATTTGATCGTGTCAGGCCAGGCGCGCCGCCGATCGTCCGGCAAGACGTCCGAAAACAGCCCCCGAAGTCAAGCCTGTGCCACCGGGATAATTATCGTGAAATAAATTTCCCACCATCTCGCCGCACGTGAAAAGCCCCTGAATCGGGCGCCAGCCACTATCAAGCACGCGCCCCTGGTCGTCAATTTTCAGACCACCAAACGAAAAAGTAATGCCGCCCGTAACCGGATAGCAAACGAAGGGGCCCGCATTGAGTTTTTGCGCCCAATTTGATTTTGGCAATTCAAGATTCTTTGTGCACATGCGGTCGAGGACGCCGGGATTAAACGAGCCATGCCCCGCTGCGGCGTTATAAGCAGCCAGCGTGCGCTTGGCGACCTCGCGATTAACGGGCAATTGGTCAATAAGGGCATCCAGAGTATCGCCAACGACAGGTTCGCTGGTGGAATAACGTCCTTCGAGCAAATGAACCACTTTCTGGTCAAAGATCTGATAAGCCACCGAATCGGGCTGCTTAAGAATAATACGGCCATACTTGGCGTAGGTGAAAAACTGAAAATCAGCCGCTTCGTCAAGGAACCGCACACCGTCCCGATTAATCATGACCCCGTACGGGTAGGACAAACGATTGGTTTTATCGGTCAGTTCCGACACCCCATAATCCGGGCTCTGCGCGTTGATTGGCGTGGAATGACAACCGCTCCACTGACCTATTGGGAGGGCGCCGATGTCTAGCGCCATGCGGAGCCCATCACCCTGATTATGGCATGAACCACGCACTTTGGCGTGATCCCAAGGTTGCCCAAGATACTTTGCGCGCCAGGCGGAATTGGCCTCGAAGCCGCCGCACGCCAATACAATTGCCCCGCCACGATATTTGCGCAGCCCTTCAGTATCCTGGACCACCACGCCAACAACGCGGCCGTTTGCATCCTGAATCAGTTCGCGCGCAGCCGCTTCATAGCGAATCTCCACGCCCTCTCGCTCGGCAATTTTGAACCATGATTTGGAGAGCCCAACTCCTTCGTGCAAAGCGCGGATCACCGCGCCCTTTGGCCATTTTATTTTGCCATCGACGACGACACCACCCAGTGACACGGCCGGCTCCATGACAATGCCCAGGCCGGACATCCATTTGATCGTGTCAAACGAGTTGCCAATCAAAATTTTGGCAAGGCCCTGGTCAGCGCGGTCGCCCGTCATACGCATCAAGTCGGCCAGGAACGCCGACTCCGGATAAGGTTCCACACCCCCGATAAAACCTTCAAGCTGGTCTGCTTCAGGCGATACTTGAAGTATCTGCTCTGTGTTATCAAAGGCGAAGCGCAACAGGCCCCCGCTGAAATGCGTATTGCCGCCACGATCTTCGCGCCTGGCCTTCTCAAGCACCAGCACACGAGCCGCGCCATTCTCGTGAGCCGATACGGCGGCTGCGAGCGCGGCATTGCCGGCGCCCACAACAATAACGTCCCATTCGCCAGCGTCATTCTGGTTTGCGACACCTTTCTCGGCCATATCAATTCTCCTAAACTTGCATCGGGTTATGTAAGACCATTATTTCGTGAGTATGCATAGTTATTCTATTGTATGCAACAATTATCCGATGGAATTGTGCTATGTTGGCGTTTCTGCGGGCGGTTAAAAAAGGGGCGCTAAATGAACGAGTTCCGGATGCTTTCCACCAGCGGGATTCTGGGCTACGGATTTCCCGAAGCATCGCTACAGACTGGCTTGGCATCCCATCCACACGTTATCGGCGTCGACGGCGGCTCGGTCGACCCGGGCCCGCACT
The DNA here is from genome assembly GCA_039937635.1 of Burkholderiaceae bacterium. Lineage (GTDB taxonomy): Bacteria > Pseudomonadota > Gammaproteobacteria > Burkholderiales > Burkholderiaceae_B > JBDTGB01. The sequence goes on from JBDTGB010000327.1 coordinate 4,324, forward strand.
ATTTAGGCTCCGGCAAACCGTTTTGCTCTCCCATGGCAATCCGGCGAGATCTTCGATTGATGCTGAAAGCAGCCATTCACAGCAACTCCCGCCTGGTGATCGGTTCCTGTGGAGGATCGGGCGGGGAGCCACACCTTAGTCTGGTTGTGCAAATGGCCAAAGATATTGCGGCCGAAGAGCGCTTGCACTTTAAAATGGCCGTCATACATGCTGAACAAAGTAGCGAACTCGTCAAAGACAAACTCAAGAAGAATCGCATTCGGCCGCTGGGACGACAACCCGATCTGGATAATGACACAATAGATCGAGCCACTCGCATCGTTGGCATGATGGGCCCCGAGCCTTTCATGAAAGCGTTCGACGAAGGCGCGCAAGTCATTCTTGCCGGACGCTCAAGCGACCCCGCTCCTTGGGCCGCATGCGCAATACAAGCGGGCTTTCCGGCCGCTGCTTCATGGTACGCGGGAAAAATGCTGGAGTGCGGCGCAACAGCATCGATACCTAAAGGACATGACTGCATTCTGGTCACCGTTCGCGCCAACGGAGAAGTCGATTGTGAACCCACCAATCCCATACGCCGATGCACGCGATTGTCTATCGCCAACCATAGCCTGCACGAGAACGCCAGCCCGACGCACCATGTCGAACCCGGCGGCGTGCTGAATACATCCGCGTGCACATTCGAAGAACTTTCGGATCGCGCGGTTCGCATCAAAGGAATGACATGGACCCCAAGTGATCCTTATACCGTCAAACTCGAAGCCGTCGAACTCGTCGGTTACCGGACCTTCACGATATGCGGCACACGGGATCCTCTACTTATTAGCACCGTTCATAGCTTCCTGGATTCAGTGCGCGAGAACACTGCAGCCAAATCGGCCGATATCGGCGCCAAGCCCGGCGATTACAAACTATTCATTCGTACGTATGGAATGAACGCGGTGATGGGCGAGCGCGAACCCGTCAGTGAAGTCTCATCGCATGAGCTTGGTTTTTTAGTGGAGGTGCTTGCCAAAGATCAGGCAACCGCCAACGCAGTCTTGTCATTGGCGCGCACCCAAATGTTGCACCTGGATTTTCCCGGGCGAATGTGCCGTGAAGGGAATATGGCGTTTCCGTTTTCCCCGTCAGATCAGGAAGCGGGAGCCGTCTACCAATTCTCAATGCACCATGTGCTGGCACCGACGGATCCCTGCGAATTATTCCCGATTGATTACGAAACCATTTAGGTGAATTGATCATGCCCCTAATTAAAGATATCGCGACAGTCTGTAAAAGCAAGAACGCAGGCCCGTTCGACCTCACTATCGACGTGGTGTTTGATAACGCTGAAATATATCAAAAAGTTAAGGATACCGGTGTTCTTTGCGCACGACTTTTTGCGCGGCTCTATAAAGTTCGGGAAAGCGACGTTTTATTTACGACCTACGATGCCGCATATGCATTCAAAGCCACGCTGCCAAGACTGGTTTCCGCCGGCGGCATCGGCGATACCGACGTATACGGCGCCCAACAACACGCACCTGTACTTGCCGTAAACATCCCATGGCCCGCGGACCCGGCCAAATAGGCAAAAAAATAATACAAACACAAGGAAGGATGACAGACACCGCGTCTACCCAGCCAGAACCGCTCGATCAAATCAAAAAAAGCGCTTAACTTTTTTACTGCCTACGAACCTTGACTTTCAGGCGGAGCGATGCCGGCGCTATCTTGACCGCTTTTCTTAAGTTCGCGGGCAATAAAGCCAGACGCTTTCATCTCTTCGACAAAAGCATGAAGATAAGCAAGTGCGATCTGGTTTTTCTTGGGCGTCACCATGGCCTGCCTTATGGCGGTGAATGACCCCGGAAGAACCTTTAACTGAGCATTGCGTTCGGCCGCCTTCTCTAGCGGCTGCCTTACCCCAGCCGCGGCATCGAGATTTTTCTTCAGAAATAGATCAATGGCCGCCGCCGACGTGTCGGCTCGAACAATCTCGGCCTTCTTTAGCTCGCGGGTCAAAAATAGATCGTATGCCGCACCCTTGCCAACAGCCACGCGAACCCCCTGCGCATCAATGTCATCAATAGAACGTAATGGGCTGTTTTGAGTGACCAGGTAAGTTCCTTCGATCAGTACATACGGCGCGGTGAACAAAACCTTCTGCCCTCGAACGGGATCAATCGCCAAAAAGCCGATATCCCACACATTATTATCAGTTTCCGCAAACACTTTACCGGCGGCGTCAAAGCCAAAAATTTCAAGTTCGACGCCCAGGCGCTTGGCGAGCTCGCGCGCCAGCGCGACCGATACCCCGCCAGGTTCTCCTGTGGCCGCATCTTTCTGCGCAAGGACGATATTGCCATAATTAATCGCCGCCCTCAGCTTTCCCGCGGACAGTAAAGCTTCCCGAGCATCAGATAGAGAAGAAGAATTCATAATGATCCTAAGGTAAGTACGGGTTATGGACTACCTATGATTGGGCAGGATATACATAGCCATCAAACAAACGCCGCGCGGTGCGGTAGAAATAGCCGCGCCGCGCGTTCCATCCCTGTCCCTCAAAATCAACTTCAGCGCCTACCGTCAGTATGCCCGATGGCATGCCAATTCGCAGCGTTCCGCTCGTGGCGGCGCGAGCCGCCGTGTTCACCACTGTGCCCTTGATAGCCGCGGCAACAGCCAGGCATAAAGAAGCCGTCAACTGCAACGCCATATGAGGCTGGCCACTCGATATCGTTCGGGCCGTCAAATCCACGTCTTCAGCGTGAATCGTTGCTCCCGACAAGGTCGTTGTGGTCTGGGGGGGCGACACGAAGCCAACAAACGGCACCACCCGCTTAGCGCGAGCCTGTTCCAAATTGGGCGTAATTCCCATCGCCACCGAGGCATGAATGCGAATATCGTTTAGCTTCTTGAGCACATCAGGGCGTTCATTCAGAACCGCCGGCAGCTCGGTTCCGGTCAACCCCAAATCCTGGGCGTTCACGAATACACAAGCATTGGCTGCATCAACCATGGAAACGTTAATCTTCCCCAGGCCGGGCACATCCAGCAACTGAGCCGCTTGCCCTGTCGGCAAAAGGATGCCCGTAGTGGCTCCGCCCGGATCAAGAAATTCCAATCGAACTTTTGCGCCTTTGCCCGAAACCCCAGGGATTTCCAGGTCACCGCCAACGCAAGCGCGGCTATTCTTCACTGGAAATACGGCATGGATCACTTTACTGGTATTCGTATTATGGATACGCACCAGCGCGTCCCCATCCGTCGCTTTTACCAACTGTTCGTCAATGGCGAACGGGCCTATGGCCGACGACATATTGCCGCAATTTCCACTGTAATCAACCCGCGCTTCGTTCACCATGACTTGCGCGAACGTGTAGTCGACATCAGCGTCGGGCCGCGTCGATGGACCAACGATGCAGACCTTGGACAGGGATGAGATCCCGCCTCCCATGCCGTTTAGCTGGCGTCCGTGAATGTCGGGACTACCCATCAAAGCCAAAAAAAGCGAATCCCACTGTTCCCGCCGCGACGGTAAATCGCGCAAATGCAGGATTAGACCTTTGCTAGTGCCGCCGCGCATAAATACGGCGCGTAGGCGAGATATGTCGTTTGCTTCTGTCATTGCAGCTCCTAACATTACAATCTGCTTTGCCAACGAATTAGTTCGAACCCGACAGCGAACCCATCTGGCGCTTTTCAACTGAATACTTTAACAATGC
>JBDTGB010000328.1:0-8914 GCA_039937635.1 Burkholderiaceae bacterium
CAGCACCGCGCTCATACCGGGACGGCCCGCGCCCATTCTGATTACCGAAGAAACCGTTCAAAGCATGAAGCCAGGCTCGGTCATTGTCGACCTGGCAGTGGAACGCGGCGGCAACTGCCCTCTCTCAGAAAAGGACCGAATCGTCGTCAAGCACGGCGTCACACTAATAGGACTGAGCAATCTGCCGGCGCTGGTGGCCACCGATGCCTCGGCCCTATACGCGCGCAACGTGCTTGATTTCATGAAACTGATCACCAATGCCGAGGGAGAACTTGCCATCAAGCACGACGATGAAATCATCGCCGCGTGTCTGATGTGCATGGACGGCAAGTTACTAAGGAGTGCTTGATGGAAGCGGTCGACCCTACCCTGATCAACGTCATTATTTTTGTGCTGGCGGTTTATGTGGGATTTCACGTGGTCTGGAACGTAACGCCCGCACTGCACACGCCGCTGATGGCGGTTACCAATGCCATCTCGGCCATCGTAATCGTTGGAGCCATGCTGGCCACCGCGCTGACTGAAGGCAATCTGGCCCGCTTTATGGGCGTGTTCGCGGTGGCGCTGGCGGCAGTGAACGTTTTCGGCGGATTCCTGGTGACGCGCCGCATGCTGGAAATGTTCAAGAAAAAAGAGAAAAAATCAGCGCCCGGAGGACGGCCATGATTTCAGCAAACCTGGTTACCTTTTTATATCTCGTTGCCTCGGTCTGTTTTATTCAGGCGCTTAAAGGCTTGTCCCATCCCACCACTTCGCGGCGCGGCAATACTTTTGGCATGATCGGCATGGCAATCGCCATTCTAACCACAGCCTCGCTGATTATCGGCCTCGCGCGCAACGGTGCCGCCGGAATGGGGCTGGGCTGGATCGTGCTGGGCCTGCTTATCGGTGGCAGTGTCGGCACGCTACTGGCCAAACGCGTCGAAATGACGAAAATGCCCGAGCTCATCGCCTTCATGCACAGCATGATCGGTCTTGCCGCCGTGGCCATTGCCGTTGCCGTCGTGGCCGAACCCCATGCATTCAATATTGCCGCGGTGGGTGATCCCATACCCGTTGGCAACCGGCTTGAATTGTTTATTGGAACTTTCATTGGCGCGATTACTTTTTCCGGCTCAGTCATTGCCTTCGGCAAACTGTCAGGCACGTACAAGTTCCGCTTATTCCAAGGCGCGCCGGTCGTTTTCACGGGCCAGCATCTGGTTAACCTGCTGCTGGCGATCGCCATGCTGGCCTGCGGCTTCTGGTTCATAGCCACGCAAATGTGGCTGCCATTTATCATCATGGCGCTACTGGCTTTCGCGCTGGGCGTGCTCATTATCATTCCGATCGGCGGGGCCGATATGCCGGTCGTCATCTCCATGCTGAACAGTTATTCAGGGTGGGCAGCGGCGGGAATTGGCTTCTCGCTGAACAATCCCATGCTGATCATTGCGGGGTCGCTGGTCGGATCATCAGGCGCCATCTTGTCCTTCATCATGTGCAAGGCGATGAACCGATCCTTCATAAACGTGATCATGGGCGGATTCGGAGCAACGCCAGGCGGTAATTCAAATGATGATCAACATGCTCAGCGCAGTGTCAAATCAGGCAGCCCTGAAGATGCCGCGTTCCTGATGAACAATGCCGAAACAGTCGTAATCGTACCCGGCTACGGCCTTGCAGTCGCGCGCGCGCAACATGCATTGAAAGAGTTGACCCAAAAACTCGCCGACAACGGAGTCACGGTCAAATATGCGATTCATCCGGTGGCGGGCCGCATGCCCGGCCATATGAATGTGCTGCTGGCCGAGGCTGACGTTTCCTACGACCAGGTATTTGAAATGGACAACATCAATAACGAATTCGCGCAAACCGACGTCGTTCTGGTGGTGGGGGCAAACGACGTGGTCAATCCGGCCGCCAAGAACGACCCCAATTCGCCCATCGCCGGCATGCCCATTCTGGAAGCCTACAAGGCTCGCACCGTGATCGTGAGCAAGCGCTCAATGGCATCGGGCTACTCTGGCCTGGACAATGAATTGTTCTACATGGACAAAACCATGATGGTCTTTGGCGATGCTAAAAAGACCATTGAAGATATGATCAAGGCGCTGGAATAGATTAATCGCGGGCCAGATAAACCGGCGCGATGGATTCCAGCGATTGCGGCACGAAGCCAAGTTCGGGGGCAATGGGGTCGTTGCTCACATTATCGACAGTAAGCGAATCGAGATTGTCGCGCGATATTAATGGCTGACCCGGCAGACATTCAAAAAATAGAGCCTGCAAGCGGCCCAGCGCCATGGGCAGGTTTACAACATGCCGGGGATGCCCGCTCCATACAGAAGCCAGTCGAACCAGTTCGCCCAAGCGGTAAGCTTGCAGGCCCGCAAGTGGGTAAATTTGCCCAGCCGTCTTTGAATTGACCAGCGCATTCGCGATGACCGTGGCAACATCGCCCACATAAATCGGCTGCAGTCGAGTGCGCGCGCCAGCCATGGGTATGACAGGCAGCCAACGAGCCAGGCTAGCGAACAAATTCATGAAATGATCTTTGGGTCCGAACACGACTGACGGACGAAATATTGTGTACGTTCCATCGGCATAGCCCGAAAACGCGTCGATGATGGCCGCTTCGCCCGCGGCTTTGGAGCGTGAGTATGCGCTAGGCCCATGGGCATCGGCCCCCAGAGCGCTTATGTGAATAAGACGCGAGATCCCCAACGCGCGGCAAGTGCGCGCTACACGCCCGGGTAGCTCAACATGCACTTTGGCGAAATCAGCGCCATAGGGCTGTCCGCGGCGGCTATACAGAACGCCGATCAAATTAATAACCGCATCGCATTCACCAATAAGCCGTGCGAGCACCGCATCGTTATACAAGTCGGCCACAAACAAATTGACCGTCGGAAACACCAGCAAATCCCGGCCATTTTGATAATGTCGCGTAGGCACGTGAACAAAATGTCCGGCCGCCACCAAACGCGCAACAAGGTGCCGCCCAATAAACCCTGTTCCTCCCATCACCAAAACACGCATTGGGTTCTCCGATAAAGTTAGCCACGCATCGCAAGCAATACGTCGCGCGTCATTCACACGCCTAGCAGTATAGGCTTTACACAGGCCATGACGGTAGCCACCTTAGGGCATAGCGCGCCGCATTTCAATGCTTGCCCTAGACATTGAACAAAAAGTTCAACACATCCCCGTCTTTAACCACGTAATCCTTACCTTCGGCGCGCATTTTTCCGACTTCTTTGGCTCCGTGTTCGCCTTTGCAAGCAACGAAGTCGTCGTAGGCAATGGTTTGAGCGCGTATGAATCCGCGCTCAAAATCGGTGTGAATCACGCCGGCCGCCTTGGGTGCAGTGTCGCCCACGCGAATGGTCCAAGCGCGCACTTCCTTGACGCCGGCTGTGAAGTACGTGTGCAAGCCCAATAACGCGTAAGCGCCGCGGATGACGCGGTCAAGGCCCGGCTCGTCCATGCCGATATCGGCCAGGAATACCTCTTTGTCCGCGTCGTCGAGGTCGGCAATATCGGCTTCTATGGCCGCGCACAACGCGAGGGCCGGCGCATTTTCCTTTCGAGCGTAGTCTTGCACCGCGCTTAAGTAGGGGTTGTTTTCAAAACCCCCTTCTTTGACATTGGCCACGTACATCGTCGGCTTGGCCGTAATGAAGCACAAAGGTTTAAGCAATGCGCGCTCCTCGGCGTCCAGACTCAGCGAGCGAATGGGACGCGCCTGATCCAGAACCGTCACCACTTTTTCAAGTAGCGCCGCAATCTTGACCGCCTCTTTATCGCCCGCTCGCGCCGTTTTCTGAAAACGATGCAAGGCCTTTTCCGCCGAAGCCATATCGGCCAGCGCCAGCTCGGTGTTAATCACTTCAATATCCGACAGCGGGTCGATTCTACCCGCGACGTGAATCACATTTTCGTCGTCGAAGCAGCGCACGACATGAACAATCGCGTCGGTTTCACGAATGTTGGCCAAAAACTGATTGCCCAAACCTTCGCCCTTGGACGCGCCGGCAACCAGGCCGGCGATATCGACGAATTCGACCACTGCGGGCACAATGCGTTCAGGCGCGACGATTTCAGCCAGCGCGGACAATCGCTTATCGGGGACTTCAACCACACCGACATTGGGTTCGATTGTGCAAAAGGGGTAGTTCTCTGCCGCAATGCCCGCTTTGGTCAACGCGTTAAAAAGAGTGGATTTTCCAACGTTGGGCAAGCCAACAATGCCGCATTGCAATGCCATGAGTATCCTGAGCTAATAAACTAAAACTATGATTGAACAAAAGACTATTTTAACCAGTGCGGCGCAAGCCGGCTCACGTGACCAGCCCTGGAACGGTATGCAGCACGATCCACACGATCAACAATGGACCGCCATTAAAAATACCGTGCAGCAGCATTGAAGCGCCAATGCCCCGCTTGACTCTCAGCCATCCCAAAACCATGCCGGTAAGCCACTGCGGCAATACCAGCAGCGGCATGAGCCAATACGACGTGCCATGCATGGAAAAATTATTCAAATGCATAGCGGCAAACGCCAGTGACGATAGATGGAATACCACTGGGAACCAATGACAGTATCGTACGCGAAACCTCCATGGCAATGAGCGGTGCGCCCATCCGTTGCCGAAATAAGGCCGCCAGCAAATCAACAAAATCGCCACAACCAAAAAAAAACTGACCCATTGCGGGCCCGCCAACAACGCATACACAGCTAGCGGAACCACCCACAGAGACTGCGCAATGTGGCGCAAACCGTAGCGAAACACCAGTTCTTCGACGACCGGGGCCCATAACAATGCCTGCAACCACGGGACATTCGCCAGATCCAATCGATGTTGGGCGCCGCCCTCGGTTGCCGCGAATACCGCAATAGGCCCCAAAACAATTAAATTGACGACCCACAGAAAAAACGCCCACTGCAGCATGCGCCGAAACGATACGGTGGGAAACCAGTCCTCCCAGCGGCCATTGGCTGCGCTTCGCCTCGGCAAGCGCGGAGTAAAGCGTGGCCGGGCGACAAAGCGAATAAAATCATGAAGTTCAGCACGGAAACGCAGGTCGCGTTCGCGTGGCGCTTCAGCCACAATTCGCCTCATGCAATTGATTGATCGCAAGCGGATAATCGCCGCGCAGCATTGCCGGCATAATAGCGCGGCAACGATCTATAACCCCTTCAATCGCCTTGAGCTCATCGCGGCGCGGCGAGCCCAGCACAAAATCAACCACGGGCTGCTTCAAACCCAGGGTTCGAGGGTGGCCAATACCAATTCGCAAGCGCCAGAAGTTGGGACTGGAAAACGCCGCCTGGATGTCGCGCAATCCGTTATGACCCGCATGCCCGCCGCCCTGCTTTAACTTGACGTTGCCCGGCAACAGATCAAGTTCATCGTGCAAAACCAGTACTTGCTCGGGTGTTAATTTGTAGAACCGCATTAGCGCGCCAGCCGCCTGGCCGGAATGATTCATAAAGGTGGCCGGCTTGGCCAATAAGACAGTTTCGCCTTCAAATCGAGCCTTGGCCACCCAGGCTGAAAATGCTTTTTCGAGCGAAAAGCCGGTCTTCAAGTCGTCGGCCAAATGGTCGGCCAACCAGAAGCCGGCGTTATGGCGTGTCGTTTCATATTCGGGACCAGGATTACCCAGACCGACGATCAAGCGTATGGAAGGCATCATAGATAAACAGATTAAAACAACAATAAGCAAAACCCCTGCCGGCATGAGCCAGACAGGGGTTTATGCCAAGCCGGCAGGCTGGCGAACAAGGGAAGACCTTTATTCGGCCGGCTTTTCAGGCGCTGAAGCAGCGGCGTCGCCCGCGGCCGGAGTAGCTGGTGCGTCGGCTTCTTCGGCGTCAGCCCCTGATTTAACCAGCCCAACGGCCAGCACAGGATCGGTATCGCCGCCGCGAGACACGTAAGCCACGCCCTTGGGCAAGGTAATGTCGGATAAGTGGAAGCTAACGCCAGCCAGCAACTGACTCAGGTCGGCATCGATGTACTGCGGCAGATTTGCCGGCAGACACGTGATGTCCAATTCCGTCATCACATGGCTAATGATGGCGCCGCTAAGCTTGACAGCGGGCGATGCATCGCCATTGACAAAGCGCAAAGGCACCTTGGTGTTGATTGCCTGGGTTGCGTCGACACGCAAAAAGTCAACATGCAACACCTGCTGCTTGTAAGGATGCCACTGCACCGCCCGCAACAAAACTTGTTCGGACTTCTGGCCCAGCTCCATGGTCAGGATCGATGCGTGGAATTCTTCTTTACGCAAGGCGTGGTAGATCTCGTTGTGATCCAGTTCGATACTGACGGCAGGCGCTTTCGCGCCATACACAATAGCGGGAACACGGCCCGCGTGGCGCAGGCGGCGGCTCGCACTCGTGCCCTGTACGCTACGTTCTGTGGCATTGAATTTCATGTAAAAGAACTCCAAAAACTAAAGGCATAAAGCCCGATTAAAAAACGCGACGCCGTTTAACGCCGCGAGGGTTCATTGCTTGCCGCGACCAGCCAGCAATGAATTGAATTCAGTCGACAAACAAAGAGCTGACCGATTCGGCGTTTGAAATACGCAAAATAGTCTCACCCAACAGCGAAGCACAAGAAAGCTGACGAATCTTGCCGCAGGTGCGCGCCGCTTCCGACAGCGGAATAGTGTCAGTCACCACCACTTCGTCAAGGTCGGACTCCATAATGCGCGGTACGGCGGAACCCGACAAAACGGGATGCGTGCAATAGGCATATACCGTCTTGGCGCCGCGCTGTTTAAGAGCTTGCGCCGCCTTGCACAAAGTGCCCGCTGTATCGACCATATCGTCCATGATGATGCAGGTGCGACCATCGACCTCGCCGATAATGTTCATGACTTCAGACACATTGGCGCGCGGACGGCGCTTGTCGATAATAGCCAAATCGGCTTCGAGCTGCTTGGCCAGCGCCCGGGCGCGGACGACCCCGCCGATGTCAGGCGAAACCACAACCGGATCGGTGTAATTACGGCGCCAGATATCGCCCAGCAAAAGCGGTCCGGCATACACATTGTCGACAGGGATATCGAAAAAGCCTTGAATTTGGTCGGCATGCAAATCCATGGTGAGGACGCGGTCGACACCCACCACTTGCAGCATATTGGCCACAATCTTGGCAGAAATCGACACCCGCGCCGAGCGCGGCCGGCGATCCTGGCGAGCATAACCAAAGTAAGGCAGCGCCGCCGTAATGCACCGGGCCGAAGCGCGGCGCAAGGCGTCGACCATGACCATGATTTCCATTAAATTATCGTTCGTGGGCGCGCAAGTCGGCTGCAACACGAACACGTCCTTGCCTCGAACGTTCTCGTTAATTTCGACCATGACCTCGCCATCGGAAAAACGACCCACGGTCATCTTTCCAAGCGACATGTCAAGGTGATTGACAACGTCGACCGCCAAACGAGTATTGGCGGTGCCGGTAAAAATCATGAATCTATCGTGTGTCATGATGGGTGATAAGGATTCCATAGCGCTAAACAACAAAGTTGTTGACCAGCGCACCCGGTTCGGGGCCGACGCAACAGCCGAAGAGTTAAAGCAAGCCGCAGGGCTTGGAAAAGTGGCTGGGGAAGAAGGATTCGAACCTTCGCATGCTGGAATCAAAATCCAGTGCCTTAACCAGCTTGGCGATTCCCCAATTAACTGTGTAACCAGTATCGTAACGGATGGTCATGCAAGCCCATGCACGCCCACACGTTATCAATCAACGCCACCTTGCCGTTGTCACAGTAAGGTATTTTAGCGATAATTGCCTGTCGGCACTGGCTTGCTTCGTGGAGCGTTACAAATTCAGCAAAAAAGCAAGCCCCGGAGCCGGTCATTCGCGCATTGACGCCCTGGCGGTCAAGCCACATGGAAAGCCCACGCATACGGGGGTACTTAGCGTAAACCACAGGCTCTAAATCATTGCGGCCAAAAAATGCAGCCTGCGCTTGGGCTTTTTGCCAATCGGTAAAGAGGAGCATTCTGACGTAAGGAGCATCTCTTGTCAATTCAGGAGAAGAAAAAACCGCAGACGTAGAGACAGTTTGCGCCGGCGCCACGACGACATAGGAACGATCAGGAAGGCTCAGCGGCGAGAGCAATTCACCCACCCCTTCGGCAAACGCCGCCTGGCCGAAAACAAACACGGGCACATCGGCTCCCAGAGGCAACGCCAGTTGCATCAGGTCGCCGCGCGTCAACCGGGTTTGCCATAATCGGTTCAAAGCGATCAGTGTGCTGGCCGCGTCACTGGACCCACCCCCCAGGCCACCGCCAGCGGGAATCCTTTTTTGGTAGTGAATACGCGCGCCATAGCGTGTGCCTGTGGCGCGCTGCAAGGCCTGAGCCGCGCGCAATACCAGGTCGTCTTGCGGTTTTAGACCCGCCAACGAGCCTTCACAAACAAGCTTGCCGTCCCCGCGCCGCTCAAAATGCAAGGTATCGCACAAATCAATAAACCGAAAGGCAGTCTGCAATAAATGATAGCCATCGTCGCGCCGCCCAACAACGTGCAGAAACAAATTGATCTTGGCGGGGGCCGGAACATCGTATAAAGTCGCGTCGCCCATTAAATCAATCACTATCAATAACCAAACGCACGCTAATCCGCCGGTCGGCATGGTTGTGATTCAGTTGCAGCAAGCGCGGACCCAACGCGTCGTAGCGCGACAATTCCACTTGCCAGCCATTTTGCACGAAATGCGCAGGTTGTCCCGCCTTATTCTTTTCCAGCTTTTGCACGGACCGGCGGCCGGTCTGTCCGCGCAACCAGTCGCGCAACCCCGCAACCGGCAGGGGGCTACCCAACACCAGTTCAACCAGCGCATCGGGATCGCGCGCTTGTTTTTGAGTCCCGTTGGCGCGCGTCAAGGTTGCATGGTCCGGCGT
>JBDTGB010000329.1:0-3691 GCA_039937635.1 Burkholderiaceae bacterium
TGCACAAGCTCGATAAAGAGCAAGCGGCCGCCGCTCGCTGACAAAACCGCCGCGATGGTGCCGGGTTTTTTGCCCGGGCCCCGTCGCGGCGGATCATACCAAACGACAAATTAAACCTTGTAATAACGCGAGGCGCGCTCGGCGGCTTCGGCCGCCGCAGCCTTGGGCGTTTTCGAACCGCTGGCGGCCGCCGCAACCATATCAACCACCACGTAGTCGGCCATGACAGCCGCGGATGCCGCCCCAAGGGGCCCGTCGTGGCCATTATCAAGCATAAGCACAGCGCAATCGCGGTAGATCGTGTGCTTCGGATCCGAAGTCCAGATCGGATTCGACTCGTAGGCTTTCAACGATTGGCTGACATAGCCAATAGCCGCTTCCACCCAAGGGTTGTATTGATCCGCTTCCATCATGAATTGCATGAATGCCTTCGCCGCATTGGGATACTTGGAATACTTGAACAGCATCATTTGCGTGACTTGCATCAGCTCGGTCGGCTTGCCGGCGGGTCCGATCGGAAAGTGCGCGTGCTCGATATCGGCAGCCAGCGCATGCACTCCGGGATCCTTGGATTGCAGGGCGGAATAATAAACCGAAATGCCGTTGGCGGTCAGACCGATTTGTCCGTCGAGAAACGCCTTGTTGTTCGACGGGTCCTGCCAGGCGAGCGTACCGGGAATGAACGTCTTGTACAGTTCCCTGGCATATTCAAGAGCGGCCCAGGTTTCGGGCGAATTGACGACGACCTTGCCCTTTTTGTCGACCATTTTGCCGCCATGAGACCACAGCAGCCAATGCGCGAAGTTGTTGCCATCGCCAACGGCGTGCCCCATTGCAAAGCCGGCCGGAGTTCCCTTGGCCTTCATGGCCTGGCACAGTTTAAGGAAACCCGCTGTATCTTTGGGGATGGAATCAAAGCCGGCCGCCTTCACCTGACTTGAGCGATACACTATGGCGTTGCCGATTATCCCCAAGGGAAGAGCGACCCAGTGATCGCCGTGTATCCCATACTTTTTACACACGTCATACCAGCCGCCGTATTTTTTACCCAGGTAATTCGCCAAATCGGAAACATCCGTCAACTTGTCGGGGTACTGATGCGGATCGTCGAACCAGCCAAGAATAATATCCGGGCCCACGCCAACCCTTGCCGCCACCGCCGCCTTCGGCCTGACATCTTCCCAGCCTTCGTTATCGATGCGGACTTCAACACCTGTTTTTTCAGTAAATTTTTTAGTGTTGGCCATCCACAAGTCTTCATCGCCCTGCACAAAGCGCTTCCAGCGCAACACGCGCAATTTGGCGCCCTTCTCGATCTTGTAGTTCAGAGTCGGCTCCCCCGCTTGAACACTCCCGCCGGCGCCAAGCGCGGATACCGCCGCAACCGTCGCCGTAGACTTCAGGAAATCTCGTCTCGTCTGCTTTGTCATGCCTGTACTCCTTCAATTAATGGGATGCTATCCCAACCATTTGGCTCTACACGCCGAGCTATTTTCTGGCTTTTGTAACATCGCCAGCGCCTTGGACCACTACATAAGATGGACGTCCATAACGCGCCCAATCAATCAAGTTTTGCACAGCTTTACGTCTTAATTCCTTTTCAGCGATAACCGAATAAAACGCCGCATGCGGCGACAACAACACGCGGGGGTGAGTCAGGATGCGCGATCCGCTTGCGGGCGGCTCAACAGGCAGAACGTCCAGCGCGGCGCCTTCGATGCCCGCACCGTCGAGCGCCGCCAGCAAATCGTCGATGTCCACAATCGGCCCTCGCGCCGTATTGACCAGGACGCTGCCCGGCTTCATCCAGCCCAGCACAGTGCGATTGATCATGCCACGGGTTTCATCGTTAAGCGGCACATGGAGAGATATGGCATCGGCTTGCGAAAACAATTGCTTGAAATCAACCCGCTCAACGTAGGCGGGAAAATCGCCATCAATAATATAGGGGTCGCAGGCGATAACCCGATTGAAACAATTGCGGCATACGTGCGCCATGCGCTTGCCAATGCGACCCAAACCGACAATACCCACTGTCATGTCCGATACGCGCCGCAGAGGCCCGGTGGAATTGAAATCCCAGATCCCCGCTTTCACGTCGCGATCATAGGCAACAATATGCCGCAGCAGCGCGAGCATCATCGCCAACGCGTGAGTCGCAATTTCACCAACGCCATAATCAGGCGAATTGGCCACCCATACCCCGTGCTTTTTAGCGTCGTCGATGTTGACGGTGTCAAAGCCGGCTCCGTAGCGGCTGACGATTCTGATCTCGGGACGGGCCGCGAATACTTGGGCGTTAATGGGCGCATATTGAGCCAGCAGCCCCTGGCACCCCTGCGATGCCGCGACGACGTCGGCTTCGGTGCGACACTGGGCAACCGTCAGGTTGATTCCCGCCGCTTCGCACAAGACCTGTTCCAGTGCAATGTCGGGGAAATCGTAATCAGTAATTAGAATTTTCATGGCGTCGCACTTCGGCAGAGGTGGCGCGATCAGTGATTATCCTTGGGCACGGCGGAGCCGCTTTTGCCAACCAGAAAGTCCAGATCGGCGCCCAAGTTAGCCTGCTGCACATGCTCGACATACAGCCTGACCCAACCGCGCGACATCGGAACAGGCGGCGCCTGCCAATTGGCGCGCCGCCTTGCCAGCTCGTCGTCGGACACGTGCAGATGCAATTTACGCGCCGGCACATCCAGTTCGATTATGTCGCCTTCCTGAACCAGCGCCAGCGGCCCGCCCGCCGCCGCTTCCGGCGCGACATGCAACACCACTGTGCCGTAGGCCGTGCCGCTCATGCGCGCGTCGGACACGCGCACCATGTCGGTAATCCCCTTGCGCAACACTTTCGGCGGCAAAGGCATATTGCCTGCCTCGGCCATTCCCGGGTATCCCTTGGGCCCGCAGTTTTTTAACACGAGCACGCAATTCTCGTCGACATCCAGCGACTCGTCATTCAGGCGCTTATGCATTTCATCGCTGTTTTCGAACACAACCGCGCGCCCGGTATGCTTAAGCAAGGCCGGCGTCGCGGCGGACGGTTTGATTACTGCGCCATCCGGGCACAAATTACCGCGCAACACCGCAATGCCCGCATCAGCCTTGAACGGTTCGGCGTAAGCATGAATGACATCGCGATTCCAGTTCGGCGCATCTTTGCTGTTCTCCCACAAGGTCTTGCCATTAGCAGTCAAAGTGCTGTGATCCAGCACGGATTCCAGCTCGCGAATAACCGCCGGCAAACCGCCGGCGTAGTAAAAATCTTCCATCAAGTAATGGCCCGAGGGCTGCAGGTTGACCAGGCAAGGCAATGCGTGACCGAACACATCCCAATCGTCCAGAGACAGCTTGATACCGATGCGCCCCGCAATGGCCAATAAATGAATGACCGCGTTGGTCGAACCGCCAATCGCCGCATTCACTCGTATTGCGTTTTCAAACGCCGCGCGGGTTAGAATCTTTGACATGTAAAGGTCTTCTTTAACCATGCCAACGATGCGCCGGCCTGACTCGCGCGCCAATACATTGCGGCGCGCATCGACAGCGGGAATGGCGGCGTTGCCCGGCAGGCTCATGCCAAGCGCTTCGACCATGCTGGCCATGGTGGAAGCCGTGCCCATCGTATTACAGTGACCGTGTGAACGGCTCATGCAGCTTTCAGCCTGGAAGAACTGCTCTTGCGACATCT
>JBDTGB010000330.1:0-3922 GCA_039937635.1 Burkholderiaceae bacterium
AAACACATTTACCTGTTCTTTTTTTCAGAAAATCAGGAGAAGTTTAATGCGCTCGTCCGGACCACTCTTGGCCCTGCTTCGATCATCCGCTCTCGCCGGCCTGACCGCCCTGTCTTCGAGCCCCGCCTGGGCTGACGTCAACGTATACACCACGCGCGAACCCAAGCTGATTCAACCACTATTTGATGAATTCACAAAAGACAGTGGCATCAAAGTCAACACAGTGTTCGTCAAAGACGGCCTGATCGAACGAGTTAAGGCCGAAGGCAAGCATTCGCCCGCTGATCTTTTGATGACGGTGGATATCGGCAATTTGCTCGACCTGGTTGAAGCGGACATAACGCAAGCGGTCGATTCGCCCGTTTTGGACAATGCAATCCCCGCCAATCTGCGCGGTGCCGACAAACAATGGTATGCGCTTTCGCTGCGCGACCGGGTCGCTTACATAGCCAAAGATCTTGATGTTCAAGTCATTACTTACGAAGCGTTCGCCGACCCAAAATGGAAGGGGAAGGTATGTATCCGCTCGGGCCAGCACCCATACAACACGGCGCTTATTGCCGCAATGATTGCTCATAACGGAACCCAAGCCGCCGAGCAATGGCTGCGGGGCGTCAAAACTAATCTTGGCCGCAAGGCCGCGGGCGGCGACCGCGATGTCGCACGCGATATTTTAGGCGGCATTTGCGATATCGGCATCGCCAATGCGTACTATGTTGGGCGTATGAAAAACGCCGTGCACGGCAGCGACGCCCGAAAATGGGGCGATGCCATCAAGGTTGTTCGACCATCCTTCGCCCATGCCAAGATCTCGGGTACCCACGTCAACATTTCTGGCGCTTCCGTGGCAAAACACGCCGCCAATAAAAAGGACGCCATCGTATTGCTCGAATATCTGGTTTCGGACAAGGCCCAAAGCCTGTTCGCCGATGCCAATTACGAATATCCAGTCAAGGCGGGCGTCAAGCTGAACCCGGTGGTGGCCAGTTTCGGCCCCTTGACCGTTGACTCCCTGAATCTGACCGAAATCGCGAAACATCGAAAGCAGGCCAGCGAATTAGTGGACAAAGTTGGCTTCAATAATTAGAACAACGGCCATGACGCAGGCAGCGGGGATCCATCGGTCCAAGCCGCCGCCTGCCAGGCTGGCGCCTTCGCGCCTGCGCCACGGCTGGCGCATCGGCGCGTTGATGATCGCATTGTGCGTGGCCGCACCAGTTCTTAGTTTGTTCTGGTTCGCCATTCACGGCACGCTTGAGCACTGGTCGCATCTATTTTCGTATGTTTTGCCGTCCGCTTCGCGCAACACCCTGGCGCTGCTATTAGGCGTGGGACTGCTAGTCGCCTGCCTGGGAACCGGCAGCGCATGGCTGATTACCGCCTACCGATTTCCATCAAGCCGAATCTTGTCCTGGGCACTTTTGCTGCCTTTGGCCGTTCCGACTTACATCGTGGCTTTTGCTTATCTGGATATTTTGCATCCGATCGGGCCAGTGCAAACCCTGCTTCGTTATCTGCTGGGCTATGACAACCCGCGCCAATTTCGCCTGCCCGATCTGCGCTCATTATCGGGCGCGATTTTTTTACTTGGCTTTGTTCTCTATCCCTACGTTTATTTAAGCACCCGCGTGATGTTTTCGACTCAAGCCGCAAGCCTGCTGGAAGCGGCCCGAGTTCTCGGAGAATCCGGTCGCAGCGTGTTTTTCAGAGTGGCATTGCCCATGGCCCGGCCGGCCATCGCCGTTGGCGTCAGTCTGGCCTTGCTTGAAACCTTAAACGACATCGGCGCCTCGGAATTTCTGGGTGTGCAAACACTGACGGTATCCATCTACAACACATGGGTCACCCGTTCCGACTTGGCCGGCGCCGCTCAGATTGCGCTGGCGATGCTGGCCATCGCCGTGGTCCTGATTCTATTGGAGCGTCGCGGCCGCCGTCAACAACGCTATGCCAACATCCAGCACATGCGTCCGCCACAGCCCAAACGCCTGACGGGCCCCGCCGCCGCCCTCGCCTTTTCATTGGGATGGCTGCCGATCCTCATCGGGTTCATCGCGCCGGCCCTTTATCTATTGAATGAGACCATCAAACATTTTCACCTGCGCAACGGCGTTTCGGCTCAATTATTAGCCAGTAGCTACAACACCATCGCGATCGCGCTTATTGCCACGTTCGCGACCTTGATCTGCGGGATGACGGCGGCATGGGCCGCGCGCGCGAACCGTTTGAACTCGTCACGCAGATCAAGCCTGCTTTACGCGCGCATCGCGACTCTGGGCTATGCCATACCAGGCACGGTCCTGGCCATAGGGTTGCTCACACCCTTTGCCCTGATCGATGGGTTGATGTCATGGACCGTTGGTCACTTTGATAGTGGCGTGCCCGGACTCGTTCTTATGGGTTCATCGACTGCACTGGTATGTGCCTATGTGATCCGCTTCCTCGCTATTCCAATAGGGGGAATCGAGGCCGGTCTGGCGCGCATCCCGCCCTCGCTGGAACACGCGGCGCGCCTGTTGGGCGAAACACCGACAGGCGCGTTGCGGCGCGTTCATCTGCCTTTGCTGCGCCCCGCAATCGCCGCGACGGCATTGCTGGTGTTTGTAGACACCATGAAAGAATTGCCCGCCACATTACTATTGCGACCGATGAATTTCGACACCCTGGCCACCTGGCTTTACGCCGAAGCGGCGCGTGGCGCTTACGAGGAGGGGGTGGTTGCCGCCCTGGCCATTGTGCTGGTCGGATTACTGCCGGTCATTTTGTTAGCGCGCAACCAATTCAAACCGGGACACTGACATGCCTGAATTACTTAATCTGGACCAGATCTCGCTAAGCTACGACACCTCGCAAGGGACGCGGCCAGTGGTGGAAAACCTTTCGTTGCGCCTCGAACGGGGCCATATCGGATGCCTTCTGGGCGCCTCGGGCTGTGGCAAAACGACTGTGTTGCGCGCTATTGCCGGATTCGAGCCGCTATGCTCGGGTTCCATTTGCCTGGGTGATGTCGTACTGTCGTCGTTGAACCATCACTTGGCGCCGGAACGCCGTCACGTCGGCATGATGTTCCAGGACTATGCGCTATTTCCCCATCTTAACGTCGAAGAAAACATCGCCTTTGGGCTGCGCCGCGAAAATAAAAGCAATCGCGCGCGACGCGTCAAAGAGCTGCTGTGTCTGGCCAATCTGGAAGATCTGGCGCACCGCTACCCGCACGAGTTGTCGGGCGGACAACAGCAACGCGTCGCTCTGGCGCGCGCGCTGGCGCCCAAACCCGAGCTATTATTGCTTGACGAGCCGTTTTCAAACCTTGATGTCGACACGCGCGAACACCTAGCCTTTGAAGTGCGCGATATCCTTAAAAAATCAGGCCATACCGCGATATTGGTCACGCACAACCAGGCAGAGGCCTTCGCCATCGCGGACCGGATTGGAATCATGCAACATGGCAATATCATCCAATGGGACACACCTTATGGCATACGCCATCAGCCCGCCAGCGCATTTGTGGCTGACTTTATCAAGCGCGAGGGGCTTATGGAACAACGTGCCCAGGCTCGTTTGCGCGGCCATTCGGAAGAAATAATTTCCACCGAACTAGTCTGACTTGTCGTCCAGGCCAAGCTCACGGCATTTACGCGTCAAGGTGTTTCGTCCTATCCCCAGACGTTGCGCAGCCTCGGCCCGCCGGCCTCGGCTGTGTTCGAGCGCGGTGTCAAGCAATACGCGCTCGAACTCTTTGCTTAGGGTGGTCATTACGGCCGGCTCGTTACGCCCCAAAGCGGCTTTCACATGCCGTTTTAACAACAACGTCCACGAAGCCGCTGCATTGATCGAAAAGGCCTGCTGCTCATTTGCCGGCCACAACGGAACTGATGCAAGCGAAAGAATTTCCGGCGGTAGATCCTTGACGTCAACCCAC
>JBDTGB010000331.1:0-15227 GCA_039937635.1 Burkholderiaceae bacterium
TCGACCAGCGCATGCAAGACGCCGGCTCTTTCTTCGAAAACGAGCCCGTTGTCATCGATGCCACCCTGGTGGAAGAGCCGCTGGACTGGGAAGCGTTAATCGACGCGTTGCGCGCCCATGCGCTTCATCCCATCGGCGTCATGGCGCTGGGCGAAAACCTGAATTTAGCCCACGCGCATGGCCTGACCTCGGTCGATCTGGCTAATTCGCCGCCACGGCCGACCAGCGCCCCCGTGCCCGATAAAGAAGTACCGGTCATTTCGCCGCCTTCCGCAAACAAACCCGCCAAGCCCGAACCGGCCGCCATCCCCGAATCCGCGCCCGCCGCCATGGTTGTGAATCGTTCCCTGCGATCCGGCCAGCGGGTTTACGCCCGCCACACCGATCTGATCATCATCGGAGCAGTCAACCAGGGAGCCGAAGTCATTGCAGATGGCAACATTCACGTTTATGGGCCTCTTCGGGGCAAAGCCATGGCCGGCGCGCGCGGCGATACCAGCGCGCGAATTTTTACGACCCAGCTCGACCCAGAGCTCTTAGCCATCGCTGGCGTGTATCGCGTGATTGAGACCAAGCTCGATCAAACTCTGTACAACCGGCCCACGCTGGTGCGGCTGGAAGGTGAAACGCTGAAAATCGTGCGATTGAACACATAAAGACAACTCTTGTTGCCAAGCAAGAATTAAATAAGATCAGCTTGGCTTCATGGAGCCGCTTTTTTGCATTACGATGACGTGGTTTGATTTACTAACAACTAAAGACTAAAGACTAAAGGGATTCTATCGTTATGGCGCGAATAGTTGTGGTGACTTCCGGCAAGGGCGGGGTGGGTAAAACAACCACAAGCGCAAGCTTCTCGGCCGGCTTGGCAATGCGAGGCCATAAAACCGCCGTGATCGACTTCGATGTCGGTTTGCGCAACCTTGACCTGATCATGGGCTGCGAACGCCGCGTGGTTTACGATTTCATCAATGTCATTCAAGGCGACGCAACGCTCAACCAAGCGCTTATTCGCGACAAGCAATTGGAAAACCTTTTTATTCTTCCCGCCTCTCAAACGCGCGATAAAGACGCGCTAACCCAAGACGGCGTTGAAAAGACATTGAACGATCTGAAGGCCATGGACTTCGAGTACATCGTTTGCGATTCGCCCGCCGGTATCGAAACGGGAGCCCTCATGGCCTCGTATTTTGCCGACGACGCCCTGGTCGTAACAAACCCGGAAGTCTCTTCGGTGCGCGATTCCGATCGCATTCTGGGCATACTGGCCGCCAAGTCGCACCGCGCCGTCCAGGGCGAAGAGCCTGTGAAAGAATATCTGTTGCTGACCCGCTACAGCGCCAAGCGCGCCGCCGACGGCGAAATGCTAACGCTGCAAGATATCGAGGACATACTGCGCATTAAACTAATCGGCGTTATTCCCGAGTCCGAAACCGTTTTACAGGCCTCGAACCAGGGTATACCCGCCATTCACGTTCGCGACAGCGACGTCTCCGCAGCCTACCACGACGTCGTGGCGCGCTACCTGGGGGAAGAAAAACCAATGCGCTTTGTCGATTACTCAAAACCGGGCTTGTTCAAACGCCTGTTCGGAGGGAAATGAAATGTCCTTCCTGTCATTTTTGCTTGGCGAAAAAAAGACGTCGGCCAGTGTAGCCAAAGACCGTCTGCAGCTCATTTTAATCAATGAACGCGGCGACGGCATGGCGCCCGATTACCTGCCCAGACTGCAGCAGGAACTGGTTGCGGTCATCTCCAAATACGTCAAAATCAACCCGGAAGATATCAAAATCAATCTGGATCGACAAGATTCACTGGAAATTTTGGAAGTAAAAATAGAACTGCCGCCCACTGCGGCAAAAGGTTAGCGAAGCCGAGCTCTGTGTCTGAGTCGCGCCCTGTACGGGATCAGGGCTAGGCCCGCTCATTCCTTATTTGCTTTTACCGACCTGGTCGCCCAGAAGTCCGCCAATTGCCGCCCCACCCGCCGTGCCCCACACGCTACCGCCGGTGATTACGGCACCTGCAACACCGCCCAAGCCGGCGCCCGTCACCGCGCTTTTCTGACGATAACTCATGTTATCCCACGAAGCGCAGCCCGAAATCGCAACGGTAAATAGGGCAACCATCGCTAACCTACTTAATGTCCGTAGTTTCACGCATATCCTCCAGTCAAGAACACCTATTTACCATACCCGATCCAGGTGCTATGTGGCAACTTCGGCGATACAATTCCGCAAGCTTATGCAATTTTTGCAACACTGCTTTGATCGGATTTGATTAACTTCAGCACATCTTTGAATTTCGGGTGATGCGCCGATTCCATCCATTCGAACAGTGCCATCTCGACGCTGACTAACTGAATCCGGTGATAGGAGCAACGCGCCAACGCCAATTCGTAATCGGCAGCATGTCTGGAACCCACGCCATCGGCCACCACCACCGGCTGCAGTCCCTGATCCAGCAAACCCAGCGCCGTCTGCAGCACGCACACATGCGCTTCCGTGCCGACCAGCAGCACACAAGGGCGGGATGGCGGCAAAAAGTCTTTGAAATCGGGCTCGCGCGCAGCGTCGAAATGCGTTTTTGGCAAGGTGTCCTGGATCCATGGCCGCAAAACGGGAGCTGTGCCTCCTATCTTGTCGGCGCAATGCTCGGTTGCAAGCACCGGCACGCCCAGCAAGCGAGCGCCCCGAATCAGCGCCTCGACTCGCTTCAGCAATGGCCCATGCTCCTGAATAGCCGGCAACAACTTTACCTGCATATCGATAATCAATACGCATGAATCCCTTTGATTCAAACCTGGCATGGCGCCCTCCCTTTTTATTTCAATGCCTTGAACCGCAGGCGTTTAGGCTTGGCGCCTTCTTCGCCCAGGCGGCGCTTTTTATCAATCTCGTACTCTTGATAGTTGCCATCGAAAAACACCAATTGAGACTCGCCCTCGAACGCAAGAATATGCGTCGCGATCCGATCCAGAAACCACCGATCATGACTGATCACCAGCACGCTGCCCGCGAATTCCAGAAGCGCATCTTCAAGGGCGCGCAGGGTTTCAACGTCCAGATCGTTGGACGGCTCATCCAGCAACAACACATTGCCGCCCGCAATCAATGTTTTGGCCAGATGAAAACGGCCACGCTCGCCGCCGGACAATTTGCCCACAAGCTTATTCTGGTCCGCGCCCTTAAAATTGAAATGCCCCAGGTAGGCGCGCGACCCCATCTCGAAGCGGCCCACCATCATTAAGTCGGCGCCGCCCGAAATCGCATCGAACACCGTTTTTTCGTCCGGCAAGTGTTCACGCGACTGGTCGACAAAGGCAATCTGAACCGTCGCACCCTTTTCGACCACGCCTGCATCGGGTTTTTCCTGGCCGGTGATCATTTTAAACAGGGTGGATTTACCCGCGCCATTAGCGCCGATAATGCCCACAATAGCGCCCGCTGGAATTCTGGCCTGGAAGCTATCAATCAGCAGGCGATCGCCATAGCCTTTGCTAACGTCTTTGAATTCGATGACCTCGTTGCCCAAACGCTCGGCCACGGGAATGAAAATCTCTTGTGTTTCATTGCGCTTTTGATATTCCAGCGACGACAATTCGTCGAAGCGGGCCAAACGAGCCTTTGCTTTGGCCTGACGACCCTTGGGACTTTGACGCACCCATTCAAGCTCTTTGGCAATGGTGCGTTGGCGAGCTGATTCGGCCGCCTCCTCGTGCTTCAGCCGATTGTCTTTCTGCTCGAGCCAGGAGCTGTAGTTGCCTTTCCAGGGAATCCCATGACCACGGTCAAGTTCAAGAATCCATTCCGCCACATTATCCAGAAAATAGCGATCGTGCGTAACGCCCACCACGGTGCCCGGGAACTTGCGCAAAAACTGTTCCAGCCATTCGATGCTTTCAGCGTCCAGATGGTTGGTTGGCTCATCCAGAAGAAGCATGTCGGGCTTGGACAGCAATAAGCGGCACAAAGCCACGCGGCGCTTTTCCCCGCCCGATAGTTGACTGATCACGGCTTCCCAGGGAGGCAAACGCAAGGCATCGGCGGCGATTTCCATCTGAAGCTCGATATCGTCGGCGCCGCTTGACGCCGCCGCGGCAATAATGGCTTCAAGCTCGGCCTGCTCGTTGGCCAGTTTGTCGAAGTCGGCATCGGGCTCGGAATAGGCGGTATAGACTTCATCAAGACGTTTACGCGCAGTGAAAAGCACACCCAGGCCTTCCTCTACCGACTGGCGAACGGTATGGCTGGGATCAAGCACGGGCTCTTGCGGCAAGTAACCGATTTTAAGGCCGGGCATAGGAATGGCCTCGCCCTCGATTTCGTGATCGAGGCCAGCCATGATGCGCAGCAAGGTCGACTTGCCGGAGCCGTTTAAACCAAGGACGCCAATTTTGGCGCCGGGGAAGAAAGACAAGGATATATCGCGCAAAATCTGCCGCTTCGGCGGCACGATTTTCCCAACGCGGTTCATCGTGTAAACGTATTGAGCCATAGACAGCAAAACCAGAAAGTAGTAAAAGCCTGATTGTAATGGCACCTGTTCTTCTGTAGCAACGGCGCGGCTGCCATCGTATTCCGTCGGCACGGCCCGATCGGCCTTACTCCGACTCCATACGGTTGCCATCCCCGCCTTGCTTGAATTGGAAGACGCCCCGTGCGTCAAAACCCAAATCCTCTGTAAGCTAAAATTCGGCGAGGGGATGGGATTGGATGAAGTCGGTGTAAGGCCGATCGGGCCGCGCCGACGGAATCCAGTCTCATCCCAGGCGCCGCGCAAGTTGAAGCCAAAAACCCTTCGCAAATCCACCCCCACCATGCAAGTTAAAGCCCATTGCAAGTTAAAATACCCACACTGCCACTTCAAGCCACATTAACCCATGCCGACCAATTCCGAAGCCGTCCTTGTCTTCACAGCCGAAGAACTCGACCTACTGGGCCGCACCGCCGACGCGCTTAGCGCCTATATGGGTAAACCTGTACTGGCAGAGGTGATCGACGCGGCTGAAAGCGGGTTCGAGTGGGTTACTTTTGCGGTGCCTTTGACTCCCAAGGAGTCGGAAGAAGGCCGGGTTGTGGTGCAGATCGGTGGCGTCGGCGCGCGCATCGTGGGCAATCAGGGCGGGCTTGCCATTGCCAACGGTGAAATCTACAACTGCGAGTATCTCTGGGCGATTCAGCGATCATCCATCGAAGGCGTGCGCTTCATCAAGCTTGACCAGGAAGGCGACGAAGTCGCCTGGACCGACGACTTGCGTGAAATTTTGCCTTTTGCCTTGGTCGACGAGCCGCCGCCCGATGACGACGACGATAATGACGACGACGATGGCGGCAATCCCGACAAAGGCGCCGCCAATCAGGCGCGGGCAAGGTCTCGCAAATAAAGCATCACGCCCACCGGCCACATCAAGGCCACGAGCAGCCGGGGCCATGCCCCCTTTAATGCGCGGTCGGACGGAATGTGCTGATGCGCCCGCCTTACGTGCAACGAAAACCGGGTGTAGCGGGCCGCCGACATAAAAAACGATAAGGGCTGGTAGCGGAACCAGGGCAAGCACTCGACAATTGTGTCCTGGGCCAGTAAAAATAGACCCAAGGCGTGTTGCTGGCTTGTTTTACCCTGATTGGAAAGCGAATCGGCGCTTTCGTAATAAACGCGAAACACTTGATTTACAAAACGCGTCAGATAGCCCGCGCGCGCCATGGCACGCCACACCAGACTTTCGGGCACGAAACCGGGAATGTCCTCGGGAAATGGGAACTGGCGCAGCACGTCGGTGCGCATGCATCCGAATTTCTCGCCTTTAATATGGTATTTAAAGGACATGTCGAGCGCGGTCGAGTCGAAGACGTCTCGCGGAAACATATCGCCCACGATTCGACCTCCAGGGCGTTCGCACAAACCCGTAACCGCGACAAATTTAGGTCTTTCGTCCGTCGCAATCCCATTCCAGACCTGCGCCATGGTGTCAAGCGCATTGGTGTCCAGAGTATCGTCGCTGTCAAGCGCCACAATCAGTTCGCCATGCGCCTCTTTGACGCCCCGATTAAACGCGGTTTTCTTGTGCTGGTTATCTTGTCGAAAATAGCGAACTGGAAAACGAGCCTTCTGTTGCCACTGCGAAACGAGTTCCTGAGTGGAGTCGGTCGAGCCATCGTCGACGACAACCCATTCAAAGTCCTGGAAAGATTGATTGCACAATGACAGATACACTCGTTCGAGCGTATGGGCCCGATTATAAGAGGGCGTCAAAACGGTGAATAAATGCCGCCAGACAGACATGATCATTTTCTTTATAAGTCGACATACGTCATGATAAGGCCCAAAAAAAAACCACAACCTGAAATCGTGGTTTTTTCGCTTCGATAATGCCAGAACGCGAACTTTGGCGCGTTAAGCGCGTTTCACCTTCTCGAGCATCTTGAACACGCCCTTAGGCGCGTTTATAAAGAGGCGTTTGAATGCCTTGCCCAAACAACGACGCTCCAGTGTGTTGCGGCGCGTCCGTTTAACTTCTGCCATAGTAATCTTCCTTTATGCGACGGAGCATGGCCAAGCAGGCACCCGTCAAAAACACGTTAGACGCTTTGAAACAAAGCGTTAATGTTCAATCCAGTTATCCAATGTTGCTATTCTAGCGCAAAACAGCCGTATCGCCAAAAGGCAAGACGTCAAAACAGAGCCCTGAAGAACGACTATCATAACGTCATGAGTTCACAAATCCGCATTTTCGGCGCGCGCCAGAACAATCTCAAGAACCTTGATGTTTCCATTGCCACCGGCGAACTATTGGTGCTGACCGGCGTGTCCGGATCTGGTAAAAGCTCGCTGGCGTTCGACACGCTGTACGCCGAAGGTCAACGGCGTTACGTCGAAACATTCTCACCCTACGCGCGCCAGTTCCTGGATCGCATGGACAGGCCGCAGGTTGACCGAATCGAGGGGATACTGCCGGCCATTGCCATTGACCAAGTGAACCCGGTACGGAACTCGCGCAGCACAGTCGGCACGATGACCGAACTAAATGATCATCTTAAACTTTTGTACGCCCGCATGGGCAGGCTATATTGCCGCTGCTGCGGCGCTCAGGTGCGGCGCGACAGCGCCGAATCGATCCAGCAACAATTGGCGCAACGGACTCAAGACGGCAATCCACGGCTTGTCGTCACATTCCCGGTCGTTATTCCGGCGAATTTCACCGAGGATGAAGTGCGCGGATTTCTGGATCAGCAGGGCTACACGCGAATCCACCATGAAGAAACCGTCGATTTCACGCCCTCGCCATCCAAAGCCAAGGGGAAACGCCCCGTCAAGCCCGAAAAGCTGCGCGTCCTGCACGTTATTCAAGACCGCTTCCGCCACGCCAGCGCCGAAACCAGCCGCGTCATGGAGGCGCTTGACGCGGCCCTGAAACAAGGCGACGGACAACTCGCCATCCATGTATCCGACGAAACCGGCCAGGAACAAGCGGTGTGGCGCTTCAGCAATAGACTGCATTGCGCTCACTGCAACATCGAATACACCACGCCGCTGCCCAGCACATTTTCGTTTAACTCGCCTTTGGGCGCGTGCGAAACCTGTCGAGGATTCGGCCGAATCATCGGGATCGACTATGGGCTGGTCGTTCCGGACGAAAACAAGACCCTGCGCGAAGGCGCCATCAAACCGTGGCAGACGAACAGCTATAAAGAATGCCAGACCGAAATGGAGCACTACGCCGCCGGCGCGGGAATACGGCTCGATACGCCTTGGCGCCAATTGAGCGAATCGGAAAAGCAATGGGTCATCGATGGCACGCCCGACTGGAAGGGCGGACGCAACGCATGGAAAACCCAATGGTATGGGGCGCAACGGTTTTTCGACTGGATGGAGTCGCGCGCTTACAAAATGCATGTCCGCGTGCTTCTATCGAAATACCGTAGTTACACACCCTGCCCGGCATGCGGCGGCTCCCGTCTTAAACCTGATGCCACACTTTGGCGACTGGGTGACTCCGTCGGCTCGATCAACGACGACTACCCACGCTTCATGCCGACTCACGTCCAATGGAGCCGGGAACAACTCAATGCGCTGCCTGGTTTGGGAATCCACGACCTGATGCGCCTGCCTATCGACCGGGTGCGCGATTTGTTCACCGCGCTAAGCTTTGGCGCGACCATGGATGCCGCCATCAGCCTTTTGCTAACCGAGGTTCGAGTCCGATTGAAATTTCTGTGCGACGTCGGCCTTGGATATTTATCGCTGGATCGTCAAAGCCGCAGCCTATCGGGCGGCGAGGTTCAGCGCATAAACCTGACCACCGCCTTGGGGACATCGTTGGTCAATACCTTGTTCGTTCTGGACGAGCCCTCGATAGGCCTGCATCCGCGCGACATTCATCGGGTCGTCGAAGTCATGCACCGGCTTAGGGCCAATGGCAATACGCTGGTGGTGGTCGAGCACGATCCCCAAATCATGATTGCCGCGGACCGCATTCTGGATTTCGGGCCCGGCCCAGGCGAACGAGGCGGACAAATCGTCTTCGATGGCACGGTCAACGAACTACGCAACGCCAATACCCTGACGGGCAATTATCTGGGCGGCCGCCTGCGCGTCGAAGCGCCCCGCCCCATGCCGGTGATGGCAAGCACACCAAGACTATTGCTCGAAGGCGTTAATGCCAACAATCTTAAAGATGTCTCAATCGCCATTCCCTTGGGACGGCTGGTCTGCGTCACGGGTGTGTCGGGATCAGGCAAGTCAACATTGATACAAGACGTGCTGTATCCGGCCATCCTTAAACAAAAGGGCAAGCCGACCGAGGCGCCCGGCGAACACAGCCGGCTTTTGGGCGCGGAACAACTGGCCGACGTGGTCATGGTCGATCAGACCCCTATCGGAAAAACAGCGCGCTCAAACCCCGCCAGCTACGTCGGCGCCTTCGATGCCATTCGAAAACTTTTTGCGCAGGCGACCCTTTCGAAAGAGCGCGGTTACACAGCGGGCACATTCAGCTTCAACACCGGCGATGGACGCTGCCCCACGTGCGGCGGCACAGGATTCGAACACGTCGAAATGCAATTCCTGTCGGACGTTTACCTACGCTGCCCCGACTGCGACGGCAAACGCTTCCGGCCTGAAATACTGGAAGTGCGCCTCGAACACCTGGGCCACAGCACCTCGATCGACGAAGTGCTCAGCATGACCGTACGCGAGGCCCTGGATTTCTTCAGCGGTCTGCGCGATGTTCAAACTGGCCTGGCGCCGCTGGCCGACGTCGGGTTGGAATACGTGCGACTCGGACAGCCCGTGCCCACGCTCTCGGGCGGAGAAGCGCAACGTCTGAAATTGGCCGGGCATTTGGCGGCCGCTGCGCGCAGCGGCATATCCTCGATGAAGCTGGCAAAAAAAGGCAGCCTGTTCCTGTTCGACGAACCCACCACGGGCTTGCACTTCGATGACGTCGCACGGCTCATGCGCGCCTTTCGCAAACTGCTGGCTGCCGGCCACTCGCTGCTGGTGATCGAACATAATCTGGATGTGATTCGGGCCGCCGATTGGCTGATCGACCTGGGGCCGGAAGGCGGCGATGCGGGCGGTCAAGTGGTCGGTATTGGAACACCGGACGAATTAATGCACAACGCCGCCTCCCATACGGGCAAGGCGCTTAAAAATTACACCGACGCAATCGTTCACGAAGGCGATTATCAGCCGGCCAGAAAAGCGGCGGAACCCAGCGTCGCCTACGAAAATGAAAAAGGCGTCCCGCTACAGGCGATTGTCAGGCGAAACCGGGGTCAGGCCAAGACCATCGATATTCTTAACGCGCGCGAACATAATCTGAAGGGTATCAACGTGTCGATTCCACGCGACACCTTTACTGTTATCACAGGCGTATCGGGATCAGGGAAATCGACTCTGGCGTTTGATATTTTGTTCAACGAGGGGCAACGTCGTTACCTTGAGTCCCTGAACGCCTACGCGCGCGCCATTGTTCAGCCGGCGGGCAAGCCCGATGTAGACGCCATTTACGGCATTCCTCCCACAGTCGCCATCGAGCAGCGCACCAGCCGGGGAGGCCGCAAATCGACTGTGGCCACCATGACCGAAATCCATCATTTCCTGCGCCTGCTTTACGTCAAGCTGGGAACGCAAATGTGCCCGGCGTGCCAAGTGCCCGTCGAACCGCAAAAGCCCGAGCAAATAGTCGCGCAACTGTTGCGCGACTATAAAGGGCGGCATGTGGGCATTCTTGCTCCCCTGATTACCGCGCGAAAAGGCTACTACACTGAACTGGCCAAATGGGCCGCGGGCAAAGGCTACACGCACTTGCGCGTCGACGGCGCCTTCATCCCTGTCGCTCCGTGGCCGCGCCTGGATCGTTATAAAGAACATACGCTCGAACTGCCAATTGCCGACCTGATCGTCGACCCCGCCGATGAACCTGCTTTACGCGAAGCCGTGCGCAGCGCTTTGGAACATGGCCAGGGCTCGTTAAGCGTCTTGCTTAATCTGACCGGCGATTCCGCCGCGGGTCTGGCCGAACGCCGCGTAGCGGGCTTGTCCGAAACGACTGAGCAACGCCACTTTTCAGTCAAACGAGCCTGCCCGAACTGCGGAACCAGCTTCCCCGAACCCGATCCCCGGCTATTTTCGTACAACTCCCCGCACGGCTGGTGCCCCGGTTGCTTTGGAACGGGCCTGCAGCTTAGCGGCTTTAATGAGGAACAAACGGGGGAAGAAACCATCTGGAATGCCTGGTATGGCGACGAGCCGCAAGTCTGCGTCAGTTGTCACGGAGAACGGCTCAATCCGGTGGCGCGCGCATTTCGCTGGCGCGAGCGTTCCATTGCTGAACTGGCCGCGCTGCCAATATCGGACGCCCAAACCTTTTTCTCGGGTTTGATCGCGCACGGGCGCGAAGGCGAAATTGCACGCGACATCCTTGCGGAAATCCGTGCACGGCTGAATTTCATGCAAACAGTGGGGTTGGGTTATCTGGCTTTGAATCGCGCCGCCCCGACACTGTCGGGCGGCGAAGCGCAGCGCATTCGGCTGGCCGCGCAATTGGGTTCGAATCTGCAAGGGGTCTGCTATATCCTGGATGAGCCCACCATCGGTCTGCATCCGCGCGATAATCAGATTCTGCTTAATGCGCTGGCCAAACTTGAAGATAACGGCAACACCCTGGTGGTCGTCGAACACGACGAGGACACAATACGCCGCGCCTCGCATATTATCGACATCGGGCCCGGCGCCGGAGTGCGCGGCGGACGAGTCGTGGCACAAGGCACGGTGCAAGATATCATCGACTGTCCCGCGTCGATCACGGGCCAGTATTTAAAACATCCGCTGCAACACCCGCAACAAAAGCGCCGCGCCGTCACACCGCAAACGCCCGCGGTTGAAATCATCGGGGCGCATATGCATAACCTGCACAACGTCAAAGCCCGCTTCCCGGTCGGGCGACTAAGCGTTGTCACCGGCGTGTCGGGTTCGGGCAAATCCACGCTTGCCCGCGAAGTATTGCTCGACAACATGGCTCAGGCCATCTCGCAGCGCAAAGCCGTGACGTGGCATGGCTGCACCGACATTACAGGCTGGGAAAAAATAGATCGCGTGCTGGAAGTCGATCAGACCCCCATCGGAAAAACGCCGCGCTCGTGCCCTGCGACGTATATCGGATTCTGGAACGATGTCCGGCAATTATTCGCCCAGACGCGCGAGGCACGCATCCGCGGCTGGAGCACCGCCCGATTCTCGTTCAACACCGGCGAAGGACGCTGCCCCATCTGCGAAGGGCAAGGCATGCGCACCGTGGAAATGAGCTTTCTGCCCGATGTCAAAGTGCCTTGCGATGCCTGCAATGGCGAGCGCTTCAATCGCGATACGCTGAATGTAACGTGGCGCGGCAAAAACGCGGGCGAGGTGCTCAAGCTCGAAGTGGATGAAGCCATTGACTACTTTGCCGCACACTCAAAAATTTCACGGCCTTTGCAATTAATGCACGACGTGGGCCTTGGCTACCTTACATTGGGACAGCCGTCGCCAACCCTATCCGGCGGCGAAGCGCAACGCATCAAGCTCGTTACCGAACTGGCCAAAGCCAGGCTCACCGACGGTCTCATAAAAACCGGCCGGGCATCGCGCATTCCGCATACGCTGTACGTCCTTGACGAACCCACTGTCGGATTATCGATGGCGGACGTTGAAAAGCTTATTCATGTACTGCATCGGCTGGTCGATGCAGGCAACACCGTGGTCGTTATCGAACACAATCTCGACGTGATTGCCGAAGCCGATTGGGTGCTTGACCTGGGGCCCGAGGGCGGCAATGGCGGCGGACGCCTGGTTGCCCAAGGCACGCCCGAGCAAATCATTGCCTTGAAAGACGGTTCGCACACCGGCGCGGTGCTGGGCGCCGTCATGCGCGCGGCTCTACCCGCCGAATCCACCGAACAGGCGACTCTGTCATAAGAAAAGAAGCGCGCCTACGCTTCGAAACTGTGGTTCAACAGCCAATACATGGCTTCGCCGGCCGCCGCCATGCCCATGGTCGCGGTGACCGTGACCACCGAGCCGTAGCCGGCGCAAGACAGGCCCTGCAAGCCGCCTGCATCCGCAGGCTGATCATCGGCGTGCCACTGGGTCGGCAACAGCGTCGCCTGATCAAACCACAAAGACCGGACATGCATGCGCGGAATACGCTTGCGCGGCTTGCCGGCGGCGTCCGAAGCCTTGGGATAGCCGTACTGGCGGCGCAAGCTGTTTCGCAACTTTGCCAACAAAGAGTCATTAAGAGCCTGCGACAAATCGCCCGCGCGCAATCTTGCCAGGCTTGTTTTTCCCCCAGCGCCGCCGCACACTACTATCGGCAGCTTGCGTTTGGCGGCTTCCAGAATCATGGCAATCTTGGCGCTGACCTGATCGGTGCAATCAATTAACAGCGTCAAATCGGATGCAAGCAGCGACTGGACATTTTCAGGGCTGACGAACTCGTCCAGCAAGCACACCCGACACGCCGGATTAATGCCCGCCACCCGGTCGGCCATGGCTCGCACCTTTGCCTGGCCAAGGGTATCGGTCAGTGCATGCAACTGCCGATTAACATTCGATTCGGCAATATGATCAAGATCAATCAGCGTTATCGCGCCCACTCCCGAGCGCGCCAGCGCTTCGACGCACCATGATCCGACCCCCCCAATTCCCGCGACGGCAACGTGCGCGTCGGATAAGCGTTTCAGGCCCGAAGGACCATATAAACGTTCAAAGCCGCCAAAGCGGCGCCCAAGATCGGGCAGAAAAGTGTCAGGCATGGTGAAAAGCGCAAGTGCTTTAAAATGAGATCGAATATAAAACTTGAGCCTAGTATTGGCTTTCAAATCATACCATCGGGTTATTCAGACTTATCGGGTTCCGATCCATGTCCACTAACGTTGATTATCATTTCGCCCCTGTCAAAACCGCTTTTCGGCTGCTCACCGACGAAGAGCGGCAAACGTCGCTTCACCGGACGATGGCCCACTGGGACAAGCGGCAGGATATCTGGGTATTCGGCTATGGCTCGCTGGTCTGGCGCCCCGAATTCGACTTCCTGGAACAACGCCTTGCTCAGCTTCACGGCTATCATCGCGCATTGTGCCTGTGGTCCCGCGTCAATCGCGGCACGCCCGAACAACCCGGACTGGTGTTCGGGCTGGAAGCGGGCGGATCATGCCGGGGCATGGCCTACAAGATAGCAGCCAGCGCGGCGCACACCACGCTTGAAGCTCTGTGGCGCCGTGAAATGGTCAGCGGCGTCTATACCCCGAAATGGCTGAACTGCCGCACCGCGCAGGGAAATATCAACGCGCTGATCTTCACCATGAATCGCAAAACCCACGGCTACGTGGGCGATTTAACGAAAGAGAAATTGATCACCATCGTTCAAGGCGCCCACGGACGCTACGGACCCTGCACGGAATACGTGCTTGAAACCGCCCACGCCCTAAAATCGGCGGGCATCCACGACACGAAGCTCGAAGCCATTGTCCAGCAATTGCGCGGCGTCGTGCCAAACGTGTCTTTAAATAAGAACGAGTAAACTGTTACAACACCGTCGATCCCCGTCTGAAATCATGTCCATAGCCGATATTCGCCAAAGTTACGAAAAAAATAGCCTGCTCGAAGCAAATCTGGCTGCTACCCCGCTTGAACAATTCAACAAATGGTTCACCGAGGCGCTTAATTCAAACACACCGGAACCGACCGCGATGACTCTGGCCACCGCCAGCGCAACGGGCCGCCCATCGGCGCGCACCGTATTGCTCAAGGGTTTTGACGAACACGGTTTCGTTTTTTTCACCAACTACGAATCGCGCAAAGGCCTTGAATTGACGGCGAACCCGCATGCCAGCTTATTGTTCTTCTGGCCTGCGCTCGAGCGTCAAATCCGCCTTGAAGGCACAATAGAAAAAACCTCTGAAGAGGAATCGGACGATTACTTCAACAGCCGCCCATTGAGTTCGCGCATCGGCGCCTGGGTTTCACCGCAAAGCCAGCCCATCACTCGGGAAGAACTCAAGAAGCGAACCACAGCAATGACAAAATCGCTGGGAACCGAACCGCCTCGGCCGCCGCACTGGGGAGGCTACCGGCTAGTGTTAACCTATGCCGAATTCTGGCAAGGCCGTCCGTCGCGCTTGCATGACCGGCTTATCTTTCAGCTCGACAGCTTGCATCTCTGGACCAGCAGCCGGCTTGCCCCTTAACGTCTTCCGACTCTACTTCTATTGGTCATGACCGCCAAATCTCCTGATTTCGACGCCTTGTACTTTCGATCGGCTCTGGGCCGTTTCGTAACCGGGGTAACGGTCATAACGGCTGAAACACAGGATCTGAAAGAACCCATAGGCCTGACCATCAGTTCATTTAATTCTGTATCTTTAAACCCTCCACTGATTCTTTGGACGCTAACGAAAAAAGCGGCATCGCTGGCTCACTTTCGGCAAGTGGATCGTTATGTAGTCCATGTTCTGGCCGCGCACCAACTTTATCTGGCGAAAAAATTCGCCTACGGCAGCCAGACAAACCGTTTCGCCGGAATAAACCTGACGCGCGCGCCCAATGGCACAGTGATGCTGGACGAGCCAGGTTGCGCCGCCTGGTTCGAGTGCTACAACATTACCCGCCACAAGGCGGGAGACCACTTTATTTTCATCGGCCAGGTCGAACATTGCCTTCGGCGCTTTGAACAGCCCCTGATT
>JBDTGB010000332.1:0-3715 GCA_039937635.1 Burkholderiaceae bacterium
ACTGCCCGCGGCCTTTGGGGTCAGCATGGCGTCGGGACTTGTCGCAGGCGGCTGCCGCCACATAAGCCACCGCGCGCGCGCCTTCGGTCAGCGCCCGCATGGTCATCAACATGCGCTGCACATCGGGATGGCGGACTATGGCCACCGGCCCCTGAGAACCTTCAAGCGCATGACCCTGAAGACGTTCATGCGCGTAGGCCTGCGCCTGCTGCAGCGCACGCTCGGCAAGCGCAATCCCCTGCACTCCCACCGCGTAACGCGCGGCGTTCATCATGATGAACATATATTCCAGGCCGCGATTTTCTTCGCCCACTAAATGGCCGATCGCTCCCGCGCCGACCGCCCCCTTGTCTGACCCGTACAGCATCACCGCCGTCGGGCTAGCGTGGATACCCAGCTTGTGTTCAATGGAAGCGCACCAGACGTCGTTGCGCGCGCCCAGCGAACCATCGCCATTGACAAGGAACTTTGGCACAATGAACAGCGAAATGCCCTTCACGCCGGCCGGCGCTTCAGGCGTGCGCGCCAGCACCAGGTGCACAATGTTTTCCGCCAGATCGTGCTCGCCATAGGTGATGAAAATTTTCTGGCCTGACAGGCGATATGCGCCATCATCCTGCGGAACCGCCCTGGTCGCCACCAGGGCCAGATCAGAGCCCGCTTGCGGCTCGGTCAAATTCATGGTTCCGGTCCAGCGCCCCTGGAGCATGGGAGGTATAAAGCGGGATTGCTGATCCGGGCTGCCCACCGTCGCTAGCGCCTCGATTACGCCATCAGTCAGCAAGGGACACAGAGAAAAAGCCAGATTCGCCGCGTTTATATTTTCGCTCGCGGGCGCGCCCACCAGCTTGGGCAGGCCCTGTCCGCCCCATTGCGGATCATGTTGCAAGCCCTGCCAGCCACCTTGCGCAAACTCGCGAAAAGCCTGTTGAAAACCCGGCGAAGTCTTCACGTTGCCGTCCAGCCACACGGCGGGCGACGTATCGGCGCTGTGATTCAGCGGCGCGATGGCCTGCTCGACAAAGCGGGCATTTTCTTCCAGCACGGCCTGAACCAGATCCGGCGTAACTTCCTCGAAGCCAGGCAAGGTCAGAACGCCGTCAAGATCGGCCAGCTCTTTGAGTATGAAAAGGATTTCCTGCGTAGGCGCCCGGTAGTTCACGTCTTCCCCCAGTAACAACCATTAGACTTTAGATTGTATTCGCATGCATCCGGTAATTACCGCCTATTAATCCATGGGGCAATACCAACGGTGAAACGACGCCTCTACAGAGCCTTGACCAGTTCAGGCACCGCATCAAATAAATCGGCCACCAACCCATAATCGGCCACTCCGAAAATCGGCGCTTCCGCATCTTTATTGATAGCCACAATAACTTTCGAATCCTTCATGCCGGCCAAATGCTGAATAGCCCCGGAAATCCCGATGGCCACATACAGTTGCGGAGCAACAATCTTTCCTGTCTGCCCCACCTGCCAATCGTTAGGCGCATAACCGGCATCGACCGCGGCGCGCGACGCTCCCAGCGCCGCGCCCAGTTTGTCTGCCAACGGATTGAGAAGCTTGAAATTCTCGGCGCTGCCCATCCCGCGTCCACCCGAAACCACGATCTTGGCGCCAGCCAGCTCGGGACGATCGCTTTTGGCCACCTCGCGGCCCACGAACGAAGACAGGCCCGAATCGGCTTGCGCCGTCAAAACTTCAATACTGGCTGCACCGCCCTGGGCCGGCGCGGCGTCGAAGCCCGTGGTGCGCACAGTAATGATCTTGATCACATCAGCCGACTGCACTGTGGCGATGGCATTGCCCGCGTAGATCGGGTGCTGGAAAGTGTCGGGCGCGTCTATCGCAATCACATCGGAAACCTGGGCAACATCCAGCCGCGCCGCCACGCGCGGCGCCACGTTCTTGCCCGCAGCGGTCGCAGGAAACAAAATATGGCTGTAATTGGGGGCTACAGCCAATACCTGCTCGGCCACGTTTTCAGCCAGGCCATCGGCCAGATGTGGAGCTTCAGCCAGCAGAACTTTAGCCACGCCAGAGATCTGCGCGGCTTGATCAGCCACAGCTCGCGCGCTGCTGCCAGCCACCAGCACGTGAATGTCGCCGCCAATTCTCGTGGCTGCCGCCACAGTATTGAGAGTGGCGCCCTTCAGATGCGCATTGTCGTGCTCGGCTATTACCAGTATCGTCATAATCAAATCACCTTGGCTTCATTTTTAAGCTTATCGACCAACGCCGCCACGTCGGGCACCGTGATGCCGGCCAAACGCGCTGGCGGTTCGGACACCTTGAGCGTTTTCAGGCGCGGCGCCACGTCCACGCCTAGGGCGTCGGGGGTCAAGATTTCGAGAGTTTTTTTCTTGGCCTTCATGATGTTGGGCAAAGTCACATAGCGCGGCTCATTCAAGCGCAGATCAGTGGTGACAATGGCCGGCAGTTTGATCGACACGGTTTCCAGACCCCCATCGACTTCGCGGGTGACAGTGGCGGTGTCGGCCGTGAGCTCCACCTTGCTGGCGAACGTGGCTTGCGGCCAGTTCAACAAAGAAGCCAGCATTTGCCCTGTCTGATTGGCATCGTCGTCGATGGCCTGCTTGCCCAGAATAACCAGCCGAGGCTGCTCTTTATCGACCAGGGCCTTGAGTAGTTTCGCGACAGCCAAAGGTTGCAATTCAACGTCGGTTTGCACCAGTATGCCGCGATCGGCACCGATCGCCATGGCCGTGCGCAGGGTTTCCTGGCATTGCGCCACGCCGCAAGACACGGCAACGACTTCACTTGCCGCGCCCTTTTCTTTAAGGCGCATGGCTTCTTCAATCGCAATTTCGTCGAAGGGGTTCATCGACATTTTGACGTTGGCAATATCAACACCGCTTTGGTCAGACTTGACGCGCACCTTGACGTTGAAGTCAACCACGCGCTTGACGGGCACCAGCACCTTCATCGAGCATCCTCCAGAGGATTTTTAAGAGATTGCATCATTCTACAACGCCGCAAGCGCCCGGATGTGCGCGGCGGCGCTGCGCCCAAGCGCCGACAGGTTGTAGCCGCCTTCCAGAAAGCTAAGCACGCGGCCCCGCGAGGTTTCGTCAGCCAAGACAACAACTTGCCGCGTTATCCAAGCGTAATCCGCCTCGACCATGCCTAATTGCCCGATCGTGTCTTCGCGGTGCGCATCAAACCCGGCCGATACAAATATAAATTCTGGTTCAAACGCAGTAAGCCTTGGCATCCAGCGCGTGCGCACCAGCTCACGCAGCGCGGCGCCGCCTGTATAGGCATCGACGGGAATATTCAACATATTGCCGGCGCGACTTTCAACACCCGTGTCTGGAAACAGCCAACGTTGATAAAAGCCGCACATCAGCACCCTTGAATCGCCAGAAAATATTTCCTCGGTGCCGTTGCCGTGATGCACATCGAAATCGATGATCGCCACGCGGTTCAACGCATACTTCTCCAAGGCGTACGCCGCCGCAATCGCCAGGTTATTAAAAAAACAAAACCCCATTGCCCGATCGGGACACGCATGGTGACCAGGCGGACGAACCGCGCAAAACGCGGTCTTCGCCTGTTCGCTCATGATCAGATCGACGGCTGTAATGCCCGCCCCGGCCGCCGCCCGCGCCGCATCGAGGGTATGCGCGTTCATCAGCGTATCGGGATCAATGGCGAAATAGCCCCGAACGGGCGCATGCGAAAGCAAATACG
>JBDTGB010000333.1:0-5539 GCA_039937635.1 Burkholderiaceae bacterium
CGGCATCGCCTGGGGAGCGCTCGGCGCCGCCGAGTTCTGCTGGCACACCGCCCGCCAATACACCCTGGACCGCAAACAATTTGGGCGTCCGCTGGCAGCCACCCAGTTGGTGCAAAAGAAATTGGCCGACATGCAAACAGAAATCACCCTGGCGCTGCAAGGCTGCCTGCGGCTCGGCCGAATGAAGGACGAAGGCACGGCGGCGGTCGAGATTACTTCGATCATGAAACGAAATTCGTGCGGAAAGTCGCTTGACATTGCCCGCCTGGCGCGCGACATGCTGGGCGGCAACGGAATTTCCGACGAATTCGGCGTGGCGCGCCATCTGGTCAATCTGGAAGTCGTCAATACGTACGAAGGCACGCACGATGTGCATGCACTGATCCTGGGCCGCGCGCAAACCGGGATTCAGGCGTTTTTCTAGAACCCTATGCGCTTTCAGCCAAATCAAAAAGGTTGGTGGCTTCCAATTCCAGCACCTGTTCGCCGCGCTGATTAACCATCCTCCAGGTCCAGCGCACAATGCCCAAGTCATCGCGGCTGGACGAAATTCGAACCGAGTCGACGGTGGCTTCAAGCCGCAAGGCGTCGCCCGGACGCACAGGAAGCTGCCAGCGAACCTTTTCCAGGCCCGGCGACCCAAACGATTCCGAATCGTGAAGAGCTGCTTCAACCGCCATGCGCATTGCCAAACCGCAGGTCAGCCAGCCACTGGCAATCAGCCCTTGCCAACGACCTTTTTTTGCACGTTCAATATCAACGTGAATCCATTGCGGATCGTATAACTTGGCAAACGCGAGCATTTCCTGCTCCGTAACGACCACTGCGGGATGCGTAATTACCATCCCAATGCGAAACTCTTTGAATTTCATAAGTAAATCCCGAAAGATATTTTTAGATCGACATGATCAAGGTCATCGGTCGATCGGGTTCGCCAATCGACGTGCAAGGATCATTTTATCGAAGAACGCCCCAAGATGGCCACTGTTAGAATACAGCGATTCGGATGGCGCAAATTAAACGAACATGACTTCGCACCCAACGACAGGCGACACTGAACTCGTAATCATCACTGACTCAGGACGCGATGCGGTGATCGAATGCCTGTGGATCGATCGCGACAAAACAAATGCCGACTTGCTGATCTTTCTGCACGAAGGGCTGGGTTCGGTTGCCATGTGGAAAGATTGGCCAACCCGACTTTGCGTAGCGGCTCATTGTCGCGGTTTGGTGTTTTCACGCTATGGGTATGGGCAAAGCACGCAGCGCCCTGAAAATGAAAAATGGCCAGTCACATATATGCACGATCAGGCGCGTGTGGCACTGCCTGCGCTTCTGGATGCGCTAAACCTTTCGAATGAACGCCCGATTTTTTATGGCCACAGCGACGGCGGCTCGATCGCGTTGCTGTATGCGGCTATGCGCCCCGATAAAGTCAAAGCCGTCATCGTCGCGGCGCCGCATGTTTTCGTCGAAGACATCACGATCTCCGGCATCGAAAAAGCACGCAACGCCTATTTGAAAACCGATTTACCTGAAAAACTACGGCGTTATCACCAAAACCCCAACTCGGCATTCTGGGGCTGGAACGACGCTTGGCTTAACCCCGACTTTCGCGCCTGGAACATCGAATCGCACCTATCGGCCATTCAATGTCCAGTGCTGGCGATCCAGGGCGAAGACGATGAATATGGCTCCATGGAACAGATCCACGGCATTAAAAGATCGGCCGAGCAAACCGAACTGTGCGTCATTCCCCACTGTGGCCACTCCCCGCACAAAGATCAGCCCGAAATCGTCATCAACGCCGTTAGCCGATTTATCGACAAGCTCGATTAAACCGCAGCTTCACAAAAAATGAAGAAGACGGTTATCAAATGAAGGCTGCGGCCGCCCTGCTGATGCGGTCATTGACCGCCTGCCACGACGCGTCCTGGGGTGGTTGCTCCAGAAAAATGCGCGTATAACCGCGCCGATCCAGATGCCGCAGCAACGCGTACAAACCCTGCGCATACGCATCGGGATCGCCTGCGGCCACACACCAATCGACACCAGGCAAATCAGCGCGCAGGGTCGACTCAAACACCACAGCGGCCACACGACCGGGACTCGACGCAGCAAGATCAACCTGCTCCAGCAATCGATCCAGAGACAATAAAAACAATGGCGTGCGGGGGGCGTAGTGCGCCTTCAACGACCCCGACACGCGCGGCGCTGCTCCATCCGGTTGGCTTAGGGTAATACCCAACGCTTCCCCGATTTGGGATGCAGTGACATGGCCCGGCCGCAGCACCACAGGGCCGATTCCTTGCGCCACGCGCGATACATCGACAATCGTCGACTCTATTCCAACCTGCGCCGAACCGCCGTCCAGCACCATCAAATCCGCCGCGCTCAATTCAGGGAACTCGGCACGAACGTGCTCCGCCTGCGTGGGTGAGACCTGGCCAAATTTGTTGGCTGAAGGCCCGGCCACCCCGCCCTGGCCATGCGATTTTAGCTGGGCGAACTGACGCAACAAAGCCTGCGCGACGGGGTGCGAAGGGCAACGCAAGCCGATGCTATCTTGGCCGCCGCTGATCGCCGAAGAAATATGATCGGCGCGCGGCAATATCAGCGTCAAGGGTCCGGGCCAAAAAACCTGCATCAAAACGCGAGCCTGCGCAGGAACGGACTTGGCCCAATAGCCCACGTCCGCCTCGGGCGACAGGTGAACAATCACAGGATGGCTCGCGGGCCGGCCCTTGATGGCGAAAATTTTAGCCAGTGCCGAGGGATTTTCGGCGTCGGCGCCCAGACCGTAAACCGTCTCGGTCGGGAACGCGACGATTCTTCCGTCGGCAAGGCGGCGAACCGCCTGCTCCACCAGCAGCGTCATTTCAGGGGAAAAGGAAGAGGGCATGGCCGGCAATTAAAAGCGTATGCCCAGCACTTGCGCCACACGCGACGCCGACCGATGCGCATCGCCAAGCGTCGCGCCCAGCAATGTGACATGGCCCATCTTGCGGCCGCGCCTGGCTTCGGACTTGTCATAAAGATTTAGCTTGGCATCGGGCACTGACAGCACGCCTGACCAATCCGGCTCGCGCTTTTCGCCGGTGTCGCGATCAAACCACACATCACCCATGATATTAAGCATAATCGACGGGCACAGATTACGCGTGCTGCCCAGCGGCAAACCGGCCATCACCCGCGCTTGCTGTTCGAACTGACTAGTCACGCAGGCGTCGATAGTGTAATGGCCGCTATTATGCGGCCGCGGGGCAATTTCGTTGGCGATCAGGCGGCCGTCTTGCAGGATGAAAAACTCCACGCACAATACGCCGCAATAATTCAGGCCCTGCGCGATCGTCAAGGCATTATTGGCCGCCTGCTGATGCAACGAGGCGTCGACAAGCTCGGGGGCCACGCGGGAAATGGCCAATATTCCATTGCGGTGTTCGTTGATGGCCGGCGTGTAAAACACCGCCTTGCCGTCAAGGCCACGCGCCAGCACCACTGAAATTTCCGACGCCAGAGGCA
The DNA here is from genome assembly GCA_039937635.1 of Burkholderiaceae bacterium. Lineage (GTDB taxonomy): Bacteria > Pseudomonadota > Gammaproteobacteria > Burkholderiales > Burkholderiaceae_B > JBDTGB01. The sequence continues at coordinate 3,523 of JBDTGB010000333.1, forward strand.
TCAGCGCTTCAAGAACGCAAGGCGCCTGCTTAAACGAGGCAAACGCATCCAGCGCCTGGGCGCGTGTCTTTATCCTGGCCTGGCCTTTGCCGTCATAGCCCAGACGCGCCACTTTAAGAATGCCCGGAAACAGCGATTCAGGCGCGGAGCCGATATCGTCCGCCGTGTAAACCGCGACATGCGGCACAACCGGAACACCCATTTTTTGGATAAACGCTTTTTCGGCGACACGATCCTGCGCAATCGCCACCGCGTGCGCCGATGGGGCGACGCTGGATCGTTCAGCCAGTTTCTTTAAACTTGCCGCCGGCACGTTTTCGAACTCGGTCGTGATGGCGCGGCAACGCTCGGACAATCGCTCCAGCCCCGGGATATCGTCATAAGCAGCTCGAATATGCAAATTGGCGACCACGCCGGCTGGACATTGTTCGCCCGGATCAAGCACCGCCACCTTGTACCCCAGACTTTGCGCCGCTTGACAAAACATGCGGCCCAGTTGTCCTCCTCCCATCATTCCCAACCAATCTCCCGGCACAATCGGAAACGACACGGGAGCTGCATTCATAACGACGACCTGATTTAAAGAAAATGAAGGGATACAAAAACAAAACCGCAAGAAACGTATTGCGCTACATCCGGACGTGCGGCGGAACCACCATGGCGCGCGAGGCCTCGGTTTGTTGCGAGCGGTAAGCGATCAATTTCTGACGCAAGTCGGAATCAGTCGTCGCCAGACACGCAATTACGTGCAAGGCCGCGTTGGCCGCGCCGGACTCGCCAATCGCAAAGGTTGCCACAGGCACGCCTTTGGGCATCTGCACGATGGAAAGCAGAGAGTCCTGGCCATTCAAATATTTAGACGGCACAGGAACGCCGAAAACCGGAACCGGCGTTAACGCCGCCAGCATGCCCGGCAAATGGGCCGCCCCGCCTGCGCCCGCGATAATAGCCCTTAAACCACGTTCGACGGCCGTAGAGCCATAATCGACCATGTCGTGCGGCATGCGGTGAGCCGACACGACCCGCATCTCGTGCGCCACACCGAAATCTTCGAGTATGGTAGCGGCGTTCTTCATTGTGTCCCAGTCGCTGGCGGAGCCCATGACAATGCCCACCAATGGCTTTGCTTTTAAGTCGGATTCAGTCGATAGAGTCATAATCGGTCAGATATAAAAAGGACGCAACAGTCCATTTTAGCGTCCCGGGTCAATTGCTGATAGCCGGTGGACCTACGCCGTCAATCGCGTCAACGCTTCACGGTACTTCGCAGCGGTCTTTTCCAGAACTTCGGCAGGCAGGCGCGGCGCTGGCGGTTTTTTATTCCAGGAATGAGCCTCGAGCCAATCGCGTACAAACTGCTTGTCGAACGAGGGAGGACTGATTCCCACGGCGTAGTCGGACGCCGGCCAAAAACGGGACGAATCGGGTGTCAAAACCTCGTCCATCAGGTAAAGCCGGTTTTGATCATCAAGGCCGAACTCGAACTTGGTGTCGGCAATCATGATGCCGCGCGTCAAGGCGAAAGCGGCGGCTTCAATATATAACTGCAAAGAAATCGAACGGATTTTTTCAGCCAGGTCTGGGCCGACCTGCCCTACCACATAGTTGAAATCGACGTTCTCGTCGTGCGAACCCATCTCGGCCTTGGCGGCGGGCGTGAATATCGGCTTGGGCAGTTGACTGGCCTGGCGCAAGCCCGCCGGCAGAGCAATTCCGCAAATCGAACCGCTAGCCTGATAATCGTTCCAGCTTGACCCGATCAGGTAGCCGCGCGCCACCGCTTCGACCAGAATCGGCTTAAGGCGTCTGACAACCATGGCGCGGCCCGCAAGCTGGTCGCGCTCGTTGGCCTGCACGACATCTTCGGGGCGAATGTCCGTCGAATGATTAGGCACGATATGCGCCAGCTTCTTTAACCAGAACTCGGTCAGCCCGGTCAGAACCTGGCCTTTGCCTGGAATAGGGTCGCCCAAAATAACATCGAACGCCGAAATGCGGTCGGTGGCGACGATAAGCA
>JBDTGB010000334.1:0-3473 GCA_039937635.1 Burkholderiaceae bacterium
TTTGACGAGGCCTCGAAAATTCTCGAGGCGGCAATTAGCGCCCGGCTTGAGCCTCGTTTGCTTGCCGCTTATTCCCAGTGCCCGCCCGATCAGGTGGCCAGGCGTTTGAGCAAGGCCGAGGTCTGGCTGAAATCTTATCCTGACGATCCTGCGTTGTTGGCCTCTTTAGGCAATTTATGTCTTACCGGACAGCTTTGGGGGCAGGGCGAACGGTACTTGTTGCGCAGCGAGGAAATTCGCAGCGATGTGCGTATCCATGCCTTGCTCGGAAATTTATATGACCGCCTGGGACGGCAGGCCGACGCCATCAAACACTGGCGCCTGGCGTCCAGTGTTGCGGGAGTGTTGCCGGCGCTGCCCGTTAGTCATTCGCTTCCGGCCGCCGATATGCGTGGGGACCCCACCCTGATCGATATCGAAAGCCTGCCTGAACCGGGATTTGTGGATTCCGATCAAGTTGCGCCGGCGGCGGACGCGGCAGATTCCCCCGCCAAAGACCCCGCCAATGAGGCGGCTGCGAAAACAGGCGATCCGGCGCAATCGCCGCCGCGCGATTCGACCTCGGTTTATACTTTGCCCGATTCCCGTCTGGACGAATACTTTGATAGCGCACCAATTCCTGGCGTGGATTTATCGCAAACGTCGGATCAACCCCGCGATGGTTCGAATCGCCGCTAATTCTTTATACATTTACAAGGTTAGAACATGAGTTTAGATCGAGTGCCGGCTGGCGCTAAACTACCGGATGAATTCAACGTTATCGTCGAAATTCCCATGAACTCCGATCCCGTCAAATACGAGGTCGATAAACAGTCCAGCGCTATATTTGTTGATCGTTTCCTGCTTTCCGCGATGCATTACCCGTGCAACTATGGGTACATTCCCAAAACGATTTCCAACGATGGCGATCCGGTCGATGTGCTGGTTATTTCTCCGTTCCCGATTCAAATTGGCGCTGTCATTCGTTGCCGCACGATCGGCATGCTGGAAATGGACGACGAGGCGGGCGGCGACGCAAAGTTGTTGGCTTTGCCTATCGACAAGCTGTATCCTCCCTACCGGAAAATAAAGGCGGCGTCCGATTTGCCCGAGGAAGAATTGGCGCGTATTCACCACTTTTTTGAACACTACAAAGATTTGGAAACCGGCAAGTGGGTTAAAGTCAAAAATTGGCTCGGACTTGATGCGGCCCATAAAGAGATCATGGATGGTGTTGCCCGCTACAATAAATCGCTGGCGTAACGTCGTAGCCACCGATATAGTTCATCGCTAGATTATCGACCAATTCATTTGGCTTGTTTCCCGAGGGAGAAAAAATGCAATATATTGTTCCGGTTCAGCCTGTGTCCGCCATTGCCGTGGCGGGAACCGACAAGCAGTTTCCGGTGCGGCGTATTTATTGTGTTGGACGCAACTACGCCAAGCATGCGAAGGAGATGGGATTTACGGGCCGCGAAGACCCGTTCTTTTTTAGCAAGCCCGCCGACGCCATATTGAACGTTGCCGACGGACAAACCGGAGCGTTGCCGTATCCACCTAAAACGTCGAACTTGCATTACGAGATTGAATTGGTTGTTGCGTTGGATAAGGGTGGCCGTGATTTGTCGCCTGAACAGGCCGCTGATTGTGTTTGGGGCTATGCGATAGGTTTGGACATGACGCGGCGCGACCTTCAGGGTGAAGCCAAGAAGGCGGGACGCCCTTGGGAGGTCGGCAAAGCGTTCGATCATTCCGCCCCTATTGGGCCGCTGCATCCCCGCGGCAAAGTGGGTGCGTTAAGCAGTGGGGTTATTTCATTGGATGTCAATGGTGCGCAAAAGCAGAAGGGCGACCTATCGGACATGATCTGGAGCGTGGCTGAATCGATCGCGTACCTTTCGGGCTTATTCGAGCTTAAGGCAGGCGATATCATCTTCACCGGCACGCCTGACGGTGTTGGCCCGGTAGTTGCCGGAGATGCGATGGTCGGCGTCGTCGCGGGCCTGGGAGAACTTCACGTAACCGTGGAATGACAACGAAATTTCGAGTTCAGCAGTGTAGATTTCGCCTGTTAAAGGGCTATTAACGAAAGGAGGGGTCATGCGTTTAAAAGTCTTGATATCGTTGGCTATTATGGGTTGTATGGCGCTGGCCGGTTGCGCGAATACGGTCGCGGGCGCGGGGGAAGATATCACCAACGCAGGCCACGCGATTACTAAAACCGCAAAGTAAGTCAACCTTCCGCAGGACGAAAAAAGCCCCGGCGGGGCTTTTTTCGTTGGGGGCGAGGCACAGCTTTGCCCAGCTCGGAATTTCCGAATTGTGGTCCGGTCGGGGCAGCCTCACACTGGGATCCTGAAAGCTGACTCAGGAGTTCCTTATGCGACACCCCTACTTTGCTCAACGCGGTCAAGGTATGACGGAATACATTATCGTCGTTGCTTTGGTGGCGGTCGCCGCTATTGCGGTTTACCAATTGTTCGGTCAGGTGGTGCGCTCTCAAACGGCGGCCATGGCGAAAGAACTGGCTGGCGAAGACGGGTCCGAGCAGTCCCGTATGGCGCAAACGGCCGCCGAGGCCGCTGCGGCGCAAGCGGCGGCTAAAACATTGAAGTCATTCACCGGCAACGCCCAGGGCGTTCAGTGAATCGGCTTGCCGCCGTCAAATGCTCAGCCCGCGGACAGCAGGGCCAGGCTTTGGTATTGGGCCTGGTGCTTACCGGGGTAGTGGTCATTGTTTTTGTGCGTTACTTCGCGGTCGGCCAGGTGGTGGCCGCGAAAGCGCGGCAGTTCCACTCGCTTGATGCGGCGGCCTACAGCGGGGCTCTTATCCAGGCGCGCGCGCTGAATATGCTGGCGTACTTGAATCGATCTCAGATTGGCCACCAGGTGGCGATGGCGCATCTGGTCACGCTGGGGTCATGGGCGGCATTTGGCGGAACCCAGGCCCGCCAAGCTGGAATTGGCAACCCGCCCGCCTACTTGATCGCCATGCTCTTTGGTCCCGGCCAAGGCGCGGCATACGGGGCGGCGCGCGCAGCGGCGGGCCTCGACGCGTTGGCGCAAGCGGACGGTCAGTTGGCCCATGCTTATGCGGCGCACGATAGCGTTGTTCGAAATCTGTTTGCGACCGTGCAAGATAGTATTGTCGCCGGCTTGCCGGACGCTCGCTGGGCAGCCATGCAGGCTGTATTGGAACAAAACTATTCCGTCTCTGAATCTGGCGCAGGCTTCGACCTGACTCTTGGTCACGATAATTGGCCCGGTTATGTGCAGCGTTACTCTTCGCAGCGGAAGTTGCGCCCATTCATTCAGTCTGTGACGCAGCTTTACGATTTTCTATCGCCGCGCAATCATACAGCGTCCAATCCCTGGGCCGTCGAAGCGCGTTGTCCTCATTTGCGTCATCAGTTGCGTCGGCGTGGAAGCACCACGCTTGATGCCAATGGACGTTGGCAGTCGGTGGATACCGAATCATTTCACGCGTTAAGGGC
>JBDTGB010000335.1:0-2712 GCA_039937635.1 Burkholderiaceae bacterium
CGGCAATACCGCGCTGTGCACGGTTGGCCGCAGCGGCAACGACTTGCACTACCGCGGTTACGACATCATCGATATTGCGCACACCTGCGAATTCGAGGAAATCGCGCACCTGCTGGTGCACGGCAAACTGCCCAACAAATCGGAACTCAAAGCCTATAAAGAAAAGCTGCATGGTCTGCGCGGCCTGCCGGCGCAATTACAGAATGCTCTTGAAACACTGCCGGCAGCCAGCCACCCTATGGACGTCATGCGCACAGCGGTGTCCGTTCTGGGTTGCATCCTGCCGGAAAAAGACGACCACAACCTGTCCGACGCGCGCGACATTGCCGACCGGCTCATGGCCAGCCTGGGATCTGCCCTGCTGTACTGGTATCACTTCAGCCACAACGGGCGCCTTATCGACGTGCAAACCGACGATGACAGCATCGGCGGTCACTTCCTGCATCTCTTGCACGGAGCGAAACCCAGCGACGACTGGGTCCGCTCCATGCATACTTCGCTGAATCTTTACGCCGAGCACGAATTCAACGCGTCAACCTTCACCAGCCGCGTAATCGCGGGAACGGGGTCGGATATGTATTCCGCCATCACAGGCGGCATCGGTGCATTGCGTGGGCCCAAGCATGGTGGGGCCAACGAAGCGGCGTTCGAAACACAAAAACGCTACGACTCGCCCGACGACGCCGAGGCCGATATTCGCCGCCGCGTCGAAAACAAAGAAGTGATCATCGGTTTCGGCCACCCTGTCTACACTATCTCTGATCCACGCAACAAGATTATCAAAGAAGTCGCTCGCACGCTGTCGAAAAAGTCGAACAACATGCTAATGTTTTCAATTGCCGAGCGCCTTGAAACCGTCATGGCGGACACCAAGAAGATGTTCCCGAACTTGGACTGGTTCGCGGCGGTCTCCTACCATATGATGAACGTGCCAACAAGCATGTTTACGCCGCTATTCGTAATCGCCCGCACGGCGGGCTGGTCAGCGCATGTTATCGAACAGCGCGTCGACAACAAAATCATTCGCCCAACCGCCAATTATGTCGGCCCCGACGATAAAAAATTCGTGCCGCTCGACAAACGCAAATAACGACTGACCATCCAGGAACCCTTATGTCCGAACCCATATCCAATGTTCGCCCGGCACCCGATCAGGTACTTGCCGATATCGTCGATTATGTCCTTAACTACCAGATCAAAAGTGATCTGGCGTATGCGACAGCGCGCAACTGTCTTATCGACACGCTGGGCTGTGGCCTGGAAGCGCTTGAATACCCTGCCTGCACCAAACTGCTTGGACCCATCGTGCCGGGAACCATCGTGCCTAACGGCGCCAAAGTTCCGGGCACCCAGTTTCAGCTAGACCCAGTGCAAGCGGCCTTCAATATCGGCGCTATGATACGCTGGCTAGATTTCAACGACACTTGGCTCGCCGCCGAATGGGGCCATCCGTCGGATAATCTGGGTGGGATCCTGGCCACAGCCGATTGGCTGTCGCGCAACGCGGTGGCGGCCGGGAAAGCGCCGCTAACCATGCGCGACGTACTCACAGGCATGATTAAAGCGCATGAAATCCAGGGCGGCATCGCGATTGAGAACTCGTTTAACAAAGTGGGGCTTGATCACGTCGTCCTGGTTAAAGTCGCTTCCACAGCGGTCGTTTCGCAAATGCTTGGTCTGACTCGCGGCGAAACCATCAATGCCGTTTCGCTGGCCTGGGTCGACGGTCAGAGCCTGCGCACCTACCGCCACGCCCCCAACGCGGGCAGCCGCAAAAGCTGGGCGGCGGGCGACGCAACCAGCCGGGCGGTGCGCCTTGCGCTTATCGCCAAAACAGGCGAAATGGGCTATCCATCCGCCTTAACCGCCAAAACATGGGGCTTTTACGACGTCTCCTTCAAAGGCCAGTCATTTAAATTCCAGCGTCCCTATAGCAGCTACGTCATGGAAAACGTGCTATTTAAAATCTCGTACCCCGCCGAATTCCACTCGCAAACGGCCGTGGAATGCGCCATGGATATCCACCAGAAACTGCACGCGGCGGGCAAGACGCACGACGATATAAAAAGCATCACGATCCGCACTCACGAGGCCTGCATCCGAATCATCGACAAAAGCGGACCGCTCAACAACCCCGCGGACCGCGACCATTGCATACAGTACATGGTGGCGGTTCCCATCATTTTCGGTCGCCTGACGGCAGGCGACTACGAAGATACGATAGCCGCCGACCCACGTATCGACGCTTTGCGCGACAAGATCGTTTGCCGGGAAGACTCCGCCTTTACCGCCGACTACCATAACCCCGAAAAACGCTCGATCCCAAATGCGCTTACGGTGGAATTCAACGATGGCTCCCGGCTGGACGAAATCGTTTGCGAATACCCGATTGGCCACAAACGCCGTCGCCAAGAAGGGATCCCGCTGCTTGAAGACAAGTTCCGCATCAATCTGGCTCGCCGGTTTCCCGCCAGACAGCAGCAGCGCATCCTTGATGTGTCGTTGAATCAACAAGCGCTGGAAGCAATGCCAGTGCACGAATACGTGGACTTGTACGTGATCTGATCTGAAAAAATCAATCCCGAGGCTCTCGCGCAATGACGATGCGGGAGCTTTTTAATGTTGATCCGCTACGCTAAGCACGTACTTCACTCATGTTCGATACATTCCTCTTTTACGCGCTGCCGCTGGCCTTTACCATACTGGTCATAT
>JBDTGB010000336.1:0-3751 GCA_039937635.1 Burkholderiaceae bacterium
AAATGCGCTTTTCTTTCATAAAGCGATGACATCCCATGTCCGGACACAGTAAATGGGCAAATATCCAGCACCGCAAGGGCCGCCAGGACGAAAAACGCGGCAAGCTATGGACAAAAATCATTCGCGAGATCACCGTGGCGGCGCGAGTGGGCGGGTCTGATCCCGATATGAACCCAAGGTTGCGGCTTGCCTGGGATAAAGGCACATCGGCCAATATGCCCAAGGAAAATATCCAGCGAGCGGTCGCGCGCGGAGCGGGCGATGCCGATGCGGAAAACTACGAAGAAATCCGCTATGAAGGGTATAGCGCCGGAGGCGCCGCCATCATCATCGATTGCATGACCGACAACCGAATGCGCACCGTCGCCGAGGTTCGCCACGCCCTGTCAAAACACGGCGGCAATTTGGGACTGGAAGGTTCAGTGGCCTACATGTTCAAGCACTGCGGGCAATTTCTGTTCGCACCCGGCACATCGGATGAGCGGGTCATGGAGGTCGCCATTGACGCGGGCGCGGAAGACGTTCAGACCGATGATGAAGGCATCATCGAAGTAATCTGCGCTCCGGGCGACTACGAGGCGCTTAAAACGGCTTTTGAACGCGCCAGGCTGACCCCCGAAGTGCAAAATGTCACCATGAAAGCATTAAGCGAAACCGAGCTTTCCGACGAAGACGCTGAAAAAATGCAAAGAATGATCGACGTGTTGGAAAGCCTGGACGACGTTCAAGAAGTCTATACCACCGCAATTTTCGACGAGTCGGATTAAATCCACGAAGGCTTCAAAATCATGAAACTTCTTATAATCGGCGGCGGTGGCCGCGAGCACGCTTTGGCGTGGCGCCTGGCCCAGTCGCCTCGCGTCCAAAGAATATACGTGGCGCCGGGCAACGGGGGCACCGCCACATCCAGCCACATGGAAAACGTCAGTCTGACGAAAATTGACGAACTCGTCGCGTTTGCCAGAAAAGAAAATATTGCCTATACCATCGTGGGACCCGAAGCGCCACTGGCGTCGGGCGTGGTGGACGCCTTTCGCGACGCGGGCCTGAAAATATTCGGTCCAACGCAAGCCGCCGCACAGCTCGAAAGTTCCAAAGACTACGCCAAGGCGTTCATGACGCGCTATCGCATCCCGACGGCCGACTACCAGGCCTTTACCGATTCAAATCAGGCGAAATCGTATATCGACGCACAAGGCGCGCCCATTGTGATCAAAGCCGATGGCTTGGCGGCCGGCAAAGGCGTGGTTGTCGCCGGCACCGTCGAACAGGCCCACCAGGCCATTGATCAGATGCTGGGCTCCGACGGCCAATTCGGCGCCGCGGGCGCGCGAGTAATCGTGGAACAGTGCCTGACCGGCGAAGAAGCCAGCTTTATCGTCATGTGCGACGGCCAGAATGTGCTGGCGCTTGCCACCAGCCAGGACCACAAGCGCCTGAAAGACCACGATCAGGGCCCCAACACCGGCGGGATGGGTGCCTACTCGCCAGCGCCCATCATTACTCCGACACTGCATAACCGCATTATGCGCGAAATTATTTTGCCGGCGATTCGGGGGATGACCAAAGACGGTATTCCTTATACCGGTTTTCTGTACGCGGGTCTGATGATAGGCGACGGAGTCGACGCAAGCCGTTCGTTGAAGGTGTTGGAATTCAATTGCCGCCTGGGCGACCCTGAAACTCAGCCGATCATGATGCGCATCAAAAACGACTTGAGTGAAGTTTTTGAGCACGCCATTGCCGGCAAGCTGGATCAAGCCACTATTGAATGGGATCGGCGCACTGCGCTGGGCGTCGTCATCGCAGCCGAAAACTACCCGGGCCAGCCCCGCTGCGGCGACCCAATAACGCACCTTCCCGCCGATGCCGACGATTGCATGACCTTCCACGCGGGCACGCGGCTTGAAGACGGCGTCCTCAAGACTTCTGGCGGGCGCGTGCTGTGCGTCACGGTGCTGGCCGACTCGGTTAAACGCGCTCAAAACCAGGCGTACGCCGCCATAAGTCACACGCACTTCACAGGCCAACAATACCGCGGCGACATCGGATGGCGAGCTCTTTTGCACGGCAACGCACCGCCGGGAACAACGCCGGCGTAAAGGCAAGGCTTCAGGGAAAAGCAGCATATGAAAGTACCTATCTCCTCGGTGCGCGATTACTTCCTTGACTTGCAGACAAGTATTGTCAAGGCATTGGAACAGGCGGACGGCACATTATTTCAGGCAGATCGATGGGTTCGATCTGAAGGCGGCGGCGGATTGTCGCGTTTCCTTGAAGGCGGCCCCTTGCTTGAACGCGCTGGCGTCCTGTTCAGCCACGTAAAGGGCGCAGTTCTACCCGGCTCGGCCAGCGCCCATCGAAAAGAACTGGCGGGCCGTTCATGGGAGGCTATGGGGGTTTCTCTGGTTTTGCATCCGCGCAACCCTTACATACCGACCGTTCACATGAACGTCCGCCTGTTTGTGGCGCATGCCGCAAAAGACAACGCTGCCGGCGACGACGTGTTCTGGTTTGGCGGGGGCCTGGATTTAACCCCCTATTACCCCTTCGAAGAAGATGCACTGCATTTTCATCAAGTGTGCCACGCAGCGTTGACGCCGTTTGGCGCTGACAAATATCCCGCCTACAAAAAATGGTGCGACGATTATTTCTACCTTAAACACCGCAACGAAACGCGTGGCATCGGAGGGCTTTTTTTCGACGATTTAAACGATCTGGGGTTCGAGCAAAGCTTCGCGCTGGTGCGCTCTGTCGGCGGTTCATTCCTGCACGCCTACCTGCCTATCGTCGAAAAACGTCGCGCAACCCCGTTCGGAGGCCAGGAACGCGACTTTCAAGCCTACCGCCGCGGACGCTATGTTGAATTCAATCTCGTGTTCGATCGCGGCACCCTGTTTGGTCTGCAATCCGGAGGCCGAACCGAATCCATTTTGCTCTCGATGCCGCCATCGGCTATCTGGCGCTACAACTGGACCCCTGAAAATGGCACGCCCGAAGCCGCCCTGTCCGAATTCTTAAAACCACGCGAATGGCTATAAAGAAAATAGGCTTGCTGGGGGGAAGTTTCGACCCCGCTCACCTGGCCCATATCGCCTTGGCGAAAGCAGCCCGCCAAACGTTGCGCCTTGACGAAGTCGAATTGATTCCCGCCGCCAATCCATGGCAACGCAAGCCGCTGGCTGCCACAGCCCGGCAGCGTCTTGCAATGCTGGAACTGGCCATTGCCGGGGAAGATTGCTTGCGCATTAACCCCATCGAGATAAAACGCGGCGGGGAAACCCGCACCATTGACACGATAAGTCATCTGCCGGAAAACATCGACTACACCTGGATACTGGGCGCCGATCAGCTTGCCAATTTCTGCTCATGGCATTGCTGGCAAGACATCGCCGCTCGCGTAAACCTGGCCGTTGCCCAACGCCCCGGCACGCCGTTGGCTCCGCCGCTGCCACTGATCCAGCATCTGGCCGCGCTGAACCGCCCGTTGATCGAATTACCATTCGAACCGATGCCAATTTCGGCCACCACCATCCGCGAGCGCTTGGCGGAGGGTCTGCCGACGCAAGGCCTGCTTAATGTTGCCGTAGCGCAATATATCGAACAAAACAAGCTCTATCAGGCTCCTTATCCGTAGCGTCTCACGTTATAGTTCGGTCATGGATATAAAAAAACTGCAGCGCATAGTCATTGATGCCCTTGAAGACGTTAAAGCGCAAGACATCAAAATTTTCAATACCTCGCACATAAC
>JBDTGB010000337.1:0-3376 GCA_039937635.1 Burkholderiaceae bacterium
TTATCGCCACGCAACAACCACGCATATACGCCCTGCAGGGCAAACTCGCGCGCGCGCCGGCGCGCACTGCGAGCATTGGGCCGATGGGCTGCCGCCCCATTGGACGCGTCGTGAGATTTACTCGGCATTGGAGTCTTCGCCGTCGTCATGCTCAGCACCGGCGTCGTCTTCGTCTTCGTCGTCGTCATCATCGGACTCGGGCTCGAGAGCAGCCAGCAGATTAGCCATCTCGACGGCCGCGCGAGCACAGTCCCGACCCTTGGGCACGGCGCGCACCCGCGCCAATTCATCGGTATCAGTCGTCAAAACGCCATTGGCAACGGGGATGCCTGTTTCAAGCGCGACTCGGCTGATCGCCGAGGCGCTTTCGTTGCTGACAAGTTCGAAGTGATAGGTTTCACCCCGAATCACCGCACCCAAAGCAATCAGGGCGTCGAATTCAAGAGTCTCGGCCATTTGAGCCAACGTAACGCCAAGCTCAAGCGCTCCGGGCACCGAAACAACCATGACATCGCGTTCATCAACACCCAGCTCACCCAATTCGGCCAGGCATGCATCCAGTTCCGCCAGGCCGATCTCTTCGTTGAACCGAGCCCGGATAATGCCGATATGCAGGCCTTCCCCAATCAAATCAGGCTCTAGAGTGTAGGGGTTCATAGTCAGTATCCTTTTAGGGGGTATTCAGCGGTTCGCTATCGTAACCCGTGATCGTTAAAGAGAAACCAGCCATGCTGGGCATTTTTCGCGGCCGCGCCAATAAGCGGGCCTGACCCACGTTCAGATCGCGCAAGATTTGCGCCCCAATTCCGTAGGTGCGGAAATCAAAACGACTTTCGTCGCTTCCTTTTTCTTTTTCGCCGGACTGATTCCAATCCGCGAACTGATCGAACAATTGTTCAGCCGAGCCCTGGCAATTAAGCAATACAAGCACGCCCGACTGCGTCGCTGAAATGGCCTTGAGCGCATCTGAAACGCTCCAGCTATGCTTCGTTTCGCCGCTGGACAACAGGTCGAGAAGGCTTGTGGGTTCGTGCACACGCACCAAAGCTTCAACATCGGGCGAAATCGACCCATGCACCAGCGCCAAATGGGGGGCCCCGGAGGCCAGGTCGCGATACGCAACGGCCTGAAACTCGCCCCACGGTGTTTGCATTGAGCGCGACGCGAGCCGTTCAACCATGGACTCGTGCTCGCTGCGATACTGAATAAGATCGGCAATAGTGCCTATTTTCAGCCCATGTTCGCGCGCGAACACTTTTAGGTCAGGCAAACGAGCCATGGTGCCGTCGGCTTTAAGAATTTCGCAAATCACGGCGGCCGACGTCAGCCCCGCCAGCGCCGTCAAGTCGCACCCCGCCTCGGTGTGACCGGCGCGCACCAGCACGCCGCCGCGCACAGCCTGCACAGGGAAAATATGGCCCGGTTGCACAAGATCTGAGGCCTTGGCGTCGCGCGCCACCGCCGCCTGAACTGTGCGGGCACGATCAGCCGCTGAAATGCCGGTTCCAACGCCTTCCGCCGCCTCGATGGAGATCGTGAAATTCGTACCATACCGCGTACCGTTATGCACGGCCATCAACGGTAAATGGAGCTGACGGCAGCGATCTTCAGTCAGCGTCAGGCAAACCAGCCCGCGAGCATTCGTCACCATGAAATTGATGGCATCGGCGGTGATGTGTTCGGCCGCTATGACAAGGTCGCCCTCGTTTTCGCGGTCTTCTTCGTCGACCAGGATCACCATCCGCCCGGCACGCAATTCGGCAACGATGTCGGATACCGGGGAAATGTCGAAAGAAGGCGCGGTGCTGCTATCTGCTGCCAGAGTGATGCTCATAACTATAGGCCCAAAAAAGAGTTAGCTTATTCTAACGCTGAAACCCCTATTCACCCACCAGGGCGGCGGCGAACTCGCGCGCGACAAAGGGCTGCAAGTCCTCCAGCCCTTCGCCCACGCCAATCCAGTAAACAGGTATGGGCCGCACACCGTGACTACCGGCGGCCACCGCCGCCAGCGCGCCCCCTTTGGCGGTGCCGTCGAGTTTGGTTACGACCAAACCGGTAAGACCTATTGCGGCGTCAAAAGCGCGAATTTGAGAAATGGCGTTTTGCCCGGTATTGCCATCTATAACCAGCAAAACTTCATGTGGCGCATCGGGATCGGCCTTGCCGATGACCCGCTTGATCTTCTTCAGTTCTTCCATCAGATGCAACTGCGTAGGCAAGCGCCCCGCGGTGTCGATCATGACAACGCCCGCCTGGCGCGCGCGTCCGGCGTTGACCGCATCAAAGGCCACTGCCGCCGGGTCGCCGCCATCCTGCGCGATCACCGTAACGTTGTTGCGCGCCCCCCAGGCCACCAACTGCTCGCGCGCCGCCGCGCGAAATGTATCGCCCGCCGCCAGCAAGACACTGGCGCCCTGTCGTTGAAATACATTCGCCAACTTGCCGATCGAGGTCGTCTTTCCGGCCCCGTTCACACCCGTCATCATAACCACCAGCGGCGTGGCGCGGCGCAACGGAAATTGTTTTTCAAGCGGGGTCAGATGCTCGGTCAAAATATCGCGCAACGCTGCCTTGACCTGGCCCGCTTCTCCAAGCCGTTCCCGCCGCACCTTGCCGCGCAGCGCCGTCAAGAGCTGTCCAGTCGCCTCAACGCCCGCATCGGCCATCACCAGCGCCGTTTCAAGCTCTTCAAACAAGGCCTCGTCGACCTTGGTGTCGACAAACAAGCCGCCAATGTTCTGGCCTGTGCGAGATAAACCGTTTTTCAGGCGCGCCAGCCAGGAGCTCTTGGCGGCGACGGGAGGGGTTGCCGGAACCGACGGCGCCACATAGGAATCAGCCAGTTCCAGCGCCGCGTTGTCGACCAGCACGTCGGGCGGCGTCGTGGACGCCGGAGTTGATTCCCCATTTGAGACATTGATCAAGTTTTCCACCGGCTCAGGCGTTTGCGCCGGCGAAGTCTTCTTTCGTTTAAGGAAACTTAACATAAGCCTTACACTACACAAAAATTTATGGGATCAACGCCACGCAACACTGCGGGACCAATCATGAAGAAACATCTCATACGCATTGTAGGCGGTGATTACCGGCACACCCCGATTCCCGTCATTGATGCTCCCGGATTGCGCCCCACCCCCGATCGGGTGCGCGAGACGCTCTACAACTGGTTGCAACATCTTTGGGCCCGGAATTTCTCCGACAAGCGGGTTCTCGACCTGTTTGCCGGCTCAGGGGCTCTGGGATTCGAAGCGGCGTCGCGCGGTGCCGCTCTTGTGCATATGGTTGAAAACAACCCGGCCGCCGTGACCGCCTTGCGCGCGCTGCGGGCCAAGCTGAAAGCGGACAAGGTGCGTATCGATCCAGGCGATGCCCG
>JBDTGB010000338.1:0-3169 GCA_039937635.1 Burkholderiaceae bacterium
AGGTACGAGTGGGGCTAATTGAAACGGCCAAAAACTGGACCTGCTTGTCTTGCGATGGGCCAGATAGAATTGGTCAATTGGTCAAACCTGTTTACAATGTTATGGGCCCGGCGTTATAGTCACTACAGTCCCGTTAGTTGTACTACCGGATAAAAAATAATAAGTGCGTGACAGAATTTCCAATCGAACTGCCAGCGCTTGTAGTGTATTTACTTGGAGCAGAAACGCATGAAAAAGAGGACAAGCGCCCTACTGGGCTTGGTAGTGGGGGCTCTCATGACAGTTATGAGCGTGACCGCCAACGCACAGTCGGTGAACGACATCATCAAGCGTGGCAAGGTTTTAATCGGCGTCAACAGCGCAGTGCCACCCTATAGCACCGCCGATGCGAAAGGTAACGTAAAGGGATACGACGTGGATTTGGCGCACTTGCTTGCCAAGTATCTTGGCGTACCTGTCGAGATCACATCGTACGTAACTGCGGCGCGCATTCCGGCCCTTCAAGCGGGGAAGGTGGATATCATGCTTGCCACGCTTGCGCCAACTCCAGCACGGGCTCAAGTTGTCATGTTCACGATGCCCTACTCGTCCTACCCAATGGTGATGGCAGGCCCCAAAGCCATTCAAATTAAATCGATGGCAGATCTGGCTGGCAAGAAGGTTGCCGTATCGCGTGGTTCGTCGCAAGAGGCAGTATTGGAACAAAGCGTACCCAAAAATACTGTCCTTTCGCGTTTTGACGATGACTTGACGTCAACGCAGGCAGTTATCTCGCATCAGGCCGATGCCGTTGCAATTCCCGACGCTATTTTCGACTCGGTTGTGAAAGCGCGCCCCAATGCTGATTTGGAAATCAAGTTTGTGGTTTATAACTCGCCACTGTCGATAGCCGTACGTTCGGATGCGTTTAATTTGCGCCAGTGGCTAAACACCACGCTATCGTTTATCAAAGCAAATGGCGAACTCGATGCTATTTCCATGAAATGGACGAACCATAAACTTCCCAAGGATATACCTGTATTCTGATTGGGCGCCAGGCTCCCCCTTGAACCGCTATATCGGCGCAGGGGGTTTTCAGGTCATTTCCCGGGCTCGCCATGGCACTTGAATTACAGTTCGCACCGGTTTTAGCGCAAGCTCCCCTTCTGATTCAATCGTTCTGGTTAACGATCAAGTTGTCGACGGCCGCTATCTGCCTGGGCGCCTCGGTGGGTCTGCTGGCCGCAATGACGCGCAGTATGCTGCCAAAGACCTCGCGATGGCCGATCGATCTTTACGTCGAGCTCATCCGCAACACGCCGTTTCTGGTGCAGCTTTATATTATTTTCTTTGGCCTTCCAGCGATGGGGATCCTGATCCCCGCTGAATACGCGGGCTTGCTGGCAATGGTCATCAATCTGGGCGCCTACAGCACCGAGATATTTCGCGCCGGAATCGAGTCCGTGCACCACTCGCAAATCGAAGCGGGCCTTTCGCTTTCGTTGACGCGACGCCAGGTCTTCAAGCACATCATCCTCAAGCCGGCCATGGCGCAAGTCTGGCCATCGTTGGTCAGTCAGTTTATTCTAACCATGCTCGCCTCCAGCATCTGCTCATTCATCTCGGTCGAAGAGCTCAGCGGCGCGGCCGCCATCATCCAATCGCTGACCTTTCGCAGCTTCGAAGTCTATATCATCGCCACGCTCATGTATCTGGCGCTGGCGTTGGCGCTTAAAGCCGCTTTGACGATTCTGGGCCACGCGATGTTTTCGCATGCCGCGCCGCGCAAGCGGCGAGATACCGGGCCTGGGCCGCAAGCGCAGGTGGGATCATGATCACGCCATTCGGGTTCGAAGAATTCCTCTTTCTCGTGCAATCGACCGGCTGGACGCTGGTTCTGACCGTCGCCGCCACGTTCTTCGGCGGCATGCTGGGCCTGGTGATCGCCCTGGCCCGTGTTGCGCCCAACCGCGTTGCGCGTGAATGCGCCAGAACCTATATCGGAATTATCCAGGGCATCCCGGTATTAATGGTTTTGTTCTTATCCTACTTCGGCCTCGCACACGCTGGCCTCGACTTGCCGCCCATCGTCGCCGCCTCAATGGCATTGTCCATATACGCCAGCGCGTATCTGGGCGATATCTGGCGCGGCGCGATCCAATCGGTGCCGCGCCAGCAATGGGAGGCCTCGGCGTCTCTGGCGCTTACCCGAGGCCAGCAATATCGCCGCGTCATACTGCCACAGTCCATAAAGATCGCCTTGCCGCCCACTGTTGGTTTTTTGGTGCAGCTCGTGAAGAACACGTCAATCGTATCCATTGTCAGTGTGGTCGAACTCACGCGCGCGGGGCAACTGGTGAACAACATTACCTTTGAGCCATTTCGGGTATTTATTGCCGTGGCGCTTATTTATTTGGCCATTTGTTATCCCATGTCGCGCATCAGCCGTCATCTGGAGGAGAAATTCCGTGTCTATCGTGGCAGTTGAAAACGTCCACAAAAGTTTTGGCGAGAACGAAGTTCTCAAGGGTGTCTCCCTCAAAGTGGAACGCGGTCAGGTGGTCGCCCTGCTGGGCCGTAGCGGCTCGGGCAAGAGCACGCTGCTGCGCTGCCTTAACGGGCTGGAAGTGATCGACAGCGGGAGCATCGAAATCGCCGACCACAAAATGGACTACGACCCCGCCAAATTGCGCGCACTGCGCCAGGACGTCGGCATCGTCTTTCAAAGCTTCAATCTATTTCCGCATTTGTCGGTGGCCGAGAACATCATGCTTGCGCCGGGTCTGGTCAAGGGGAGCGCGAAACAAGAAAACCGACGCCTGGCCGAACAGGTGCTGGACCGCATCGGACTACTTGAGAAAATCGACGCCTATCCCGATAGCCTTTCGGGCGGCCAGCAGCAACGGGTCGCGATCGCGCGCGCGCTGGCAATGCAGCCGCGCGTGATGTTGTTCGACGAGGTTACCTCGGCGCTGGATCCGGAACTGACCGAGGAAGTGCTGGCCGTCATCGAACAATTGGCCCGCGACGGCATGACCATGCTCCTGGTGACCCACGAAATGCGCTTCGCCCAGCGCGTCGCCAACACGGCTGTTTTCATGCACCAGGGCAAGATTCGGGAAACAGGCGACGCCAAAGCGATGTTCCAAAATCCGCAATCAAGCGAATTCAAGATGTTTCTAAGCAGCAC
>JBDTGB010000339.1:0-6111 GCA_039937635.1 Burkholderiaceae bacterium
TCTTGCGATGGTGCAAAGCCAGACCGAAGAACGATCCCCGGGCGCTTGCGTTCCATAACGGCGCGCGTTCGCCGGTCAGATAGGGATGGAAAATGAGGCCATTGCTACCCGGCGGGGCTTGTGCCGCAAGCTGGATCAGTGCTTCGTACGAATCCATGTCGGATTGCTCGGTTGCGCCCGCGTCGTCGGGAGAGAAAATGTCCTTTAGCCAGCGCAACACGATGCCGCCATTGTTGACGGACCCGCCGATGACCCAATGTTTTTCTGTCAGGGCATAGCAAAACGTGCGGCCTTGGGGGTCAGTTTGAGGGCGGTCAACCACTGTACGGACAGCGCCGCTGGTGCCGATGGTTACCGCCACCACGCCCGGGTCAATCGCGTTCGCGCCCAGGTTCGCCAACACGCCGTCGCTGGCGCCGATTATAAACGGCGTGCCTGAATGCAGTCCGGCGGCTTGCGCCGCATCGGCGTTTAGCCCGTGCACCATGTGGGTCGTCGGGACTGGCCTTGATAGCTGGTCGGCAGTGATCCCGGCCAGTTTGAGCGCTTCGGTATCCCATGCAAGCGCGGCCAGGTTGAATAGGCCTGTCGCCGAAGCGATCGAGTAGTCGACGATGTAGCAGCCGAAGAGGCGGAAGAAAACGTATTCTTTTATTGAAATAAAGCGCGCGGCCTGTCTGAACACCGTTGGCTGGGTGTCGCGTAGCCAGCATAGCTTTGATAGTGGCGCCATGGGATGGATGGGCGTGCCGGTGCGCAAATAGAGGGCGTGGCCGCCCAGCTCGCGCTTGATCCGGTCTGCCCACTGAGCACTGCGGTTGTCCGCCCAGGTGATGCACTGGGTAATTGGCCGGCCCTGTTTGTCGACCGCGATCAGGCTATGCATTGCCGAGCTGAACGAGACACACGAGATGCGCGCTGCATCGATGCGGCTGCATGCGATTACGTTTTTTATCGACGCGATCACGGCGCGATAGATCTGCTCGGGGTCTTGTTCGGCGGCCGACGGCAGTGGTGTCAGCAAAGGGTAGTCGATGTGGTGTTTGGCTGCCACCTGCCCGTCGTCATCAAAGATGACCGCTTTGGTGCTGGTCGTTCCGATATCCACCCCGATGATGTAGCTGCGCGGCGGATTCATGGTGTCAGATTCAGAAGACGCATCGTTCGCTTGAGTTTGTTCAGCATTGCTTAAGTCCTGGCTAGTTCTCTTGCGCGCCCATTCCTGCCAGCCGCAGCGCCGCCCGGTGTTGTGCCATCCACCACAACGCTGCCGCTACCAATGTCAGGGGCGCCAGTGAACCAAGATTGATCCAGGTCCAGCCTTGCGTCGTAATCAGTACGCCGGACGCGAACGAGCTAATTGCGACGCTGGTGAATACGCAAAAATCCATCGCGCCCTGGGTCTTGTTTTTCTCCTCCGGTTGATACGCCTCAGTCAATAACGTACTGCCGCCGATATACAGAAAATTCCAGCCCACGCCCAATAGCAGGAGAGCAATCGTGAATTGCATAAGCGCCACACCCGATAGCGCAATCGCCACGCAGACCAGCATAAGCGCGACGCCAGCCCCCATCACAGGCAATACACCGAAACGCTTGATCAAATGTCCTGTGAAAAAACTGGGCACAAACATGCCCAGCACGTGCCACTCAAGCACGATGGCAATATTGCCGAACGGGTGTTCATGCATCTGCATCGCCAGCGGCGTCGCCGCCATCAGCAGATTCATCACCGCATAGCCGAGCGAAGCGCCGGCCACTGCCACAAAAAATACGGGTTGCCGCAGGATAATCCGCAATGGTCGGCCGCTGATTGCTCCTGGCGCCGGCGCTTGATGACGCGGGAAGTCAATGAAGGTCATGATCAAAAGCGACAATAATGCCACCACGATCAAGGCCAAATACGCACCAACAAATGGCGTTGGAAACAGACTCCGTGTCGCGTTTGCCAGATTCGGTCCCACCACGGCGCCCACGATGCCGCCTGCCAGCACCAGCGAAATGGCCTTTTCCTTGTAGCCTGCCGCGGCCAGTTCTGGGGCCGCAAAGCGGTACAGCGACGCGTTGGCGCTGTAATAGCCAGCAATGAAGGTCGCCGTGACCAGCAGCCAAAATTGTTGCGACGCCGCCGCCCAGGCGCAAATCCCAGCCGAAATCGCGGCGACCACCAGCCCGATCTGGAACGAGCGCTTGCGCCCCAGATGTCGTTGTGAGCGCGCCACCAATGCGGTGGACAGCGCCGCGCCCACCACGTAGGCGGTCACCGGCAGCGTTGCCAACCAGCCAAACGGAGCCAGTGCCAGCCCAACCAAACCGTTGATGGCGATAAACGTTACATTGTTGGTCAGAAACAGACCCTGGCACAACGTTAATAGGAAGAGTTTGCGGTTCATGGAGGCGAGTCTAACTGTTTCGATCGGGAAACCGCAAATCGTAATGCCCAAGCCCTGATGTGGTTTCCATATCATTGGCAATACGCAATCGATAATGCACCTGCATTGACGAGACAATGCAAATGCATTACGATGAGTGCTTTCTTACCTCTTCGATCGGAGCGCGCCCATGGCTGCCATCCTTGAAGTTGAATCCACCTTGACCGACCGCTATCAGACTACGGTGCCGGAAACCGTTCGCCGCGCTCTCAGCTTGGGCAAGCGGGACAAGATTCGCTACACCGTTCGCTCTGGCGGTGAGGTTGTGCTCACACGGGCTGAGGTATCGGGAGGAGATGACCCGGTGCTTGGCCAGTTCTTGGGATTCTTGGCGCGCGACATCGCCAGCCATCCAGAACGGCTTCGCGCTGTCGACCTCCACTTCTTGCAGCGCATTCAGTCGCTGGTTGGCGGCATTGAAGTTGATCTTGGCTCTGCCTTGCCGGCAGAGAATGAATGACCGGTCGCAAGTCGACGTCCGTGGTTGCGCAATTAATTGTGAATAGTTGGACGGTTTTCGCTCACCCGTTGTTTCTTGCCCAGATTGAAGCGCTCGCGCGACAGGTCGAAGCGCTTAAGCAGAAAGACCTGGCCGGATATACAAAGAAGAACGCCAGCAAGCGGCTGGCAGCAATCGCCAAGCTGGCGTTTGAAGTCATTCCTCAAGACCCGACACGGCAGGAATACCGTCAAGGCAATACCTTGGGCGGCGACTACAAGCACTGGTTCCGCGTTAAATTCTTTCAGCAATACCGGCTGTTTTTTCGCTACCACGCGTCAAGCAGGGTGATCGTATTCGCATGGGTCCATGACGAGGACACCAAGCGCGCCTACGAAAGTGGCGATGACGCCTACCGGATATTCCGCAAAATGTTGGAGGGCGATCATCCGCCCGATGACTGGAATCAATTGCTGGTCGAGGCGCGTGTCGAAGGCAACCGCTTGCAACGCTTCTCGGCAGAGATAACGCAGGCGTAGCCCTGAATCGGCGCCCTCGTTGAGCAGGACTGAGTGATGACCCTGGGCGCACGCTGCTCGGCAAGATGCGTCAGCCGTACGTTCCGCAGATCAAACGCGGGACGCTTAACCTGCAGAGAATCCACCTAAGAATATCGGTTTATTATCCAACTGCTCGGCGCCACCTATGGCGGCAGACCGAGTTGTGACTGCCCATACGGTCTTATTTCACCGCTTTCTGAATCTTGTCGTCCACCGCTTGAATCTGGTCGCCAGCGCTGCTTATTGCCTTGTCCACTTGCTTCCCCGCTTTTTCGGCCGGGCCTTCTTTATGGCATCCGCTAAGGGCCAGAAACAGCATACTCAGTGCCAGTGCGGCAAATGTCTTGCTTCTATAGTTCATCATTCGCTTCACCATCATCAAATTGGGCCTACAGCATACCCGCAAATGCGTCAGCCGGCGCGGACGAATAAGGCTTTCTCGAGTATATTAAGCCGAGTAACAATCTATGTGGAAACTGAATGCGCCTGGACAAGTACCTTTGTGAAAGCACCGATCTAACGCGCTCGCAGGCTCGTTCCGCGCTCGTCAGCGGTGAAGTCACCGTCAATGGTGAAGTGATCATGCACGGCACGCACGTGGTGCGGGACGGTGATGACGTGCGATGGGAGAACGAAACTCTTACCCTAATCGGTCTGCGCTACATCATGCTGAACAAGCCCGTCGGCTACGAATGCAGCATACGCAATGGTCAGTACCCTTCAGTGATGGATCTGCTCGACGTGGACAAACGTGACCGGCTGCACACCGTAGGCCGGCTGGATGTGGACACCACAGGGCTGATCCTGATTACAGATGATGGCCAGTGGACGCATCGCATCATCTCGCCGCGCCACCGGTGCGACAAGGTCTATCTCGCCACGTTGGCCGAACCGCTACCTGAAAACGCCCAGGCTCTGTTCTCGGCCGGAATACTGCTGGATGGCGACGACAAGCCTACGCTGCCTTCCGTGCTTGCGCGGGTCGATGAATGCAGTGCGCGCCTGACGATCCAGGAAGGCAAATACCACCAAGTCAAACGCATGTTCGCGTCCCAGGGCAACCACGTGCTTGCCCTGCACCGTGAACGCATCGGCTCAGTTGCCCTGGATGCCGCCCTGCAACCGGGAGAATCGCGTTACCTGACACCAACCGAGGTGGCCGCCCTTGCCCAAACCAGAGACGGTGAAGCGCTACCCTGACTTCTAATTCTGTTTCTAAATCATTCGTGCTCTTTGTCAGCTTCGCTTGTCGTACGGCTTGTGCTGTCTGCGCTTCGCGATGGCGCGCCGCTTATGCCGAGACGGTTTTGGAAAACACCTGAATGACGATGACGCCGAGGGTAATAAGCGCCACGCCCAGGATCGCGGGAGCATCAAGGTTTTGCCTGAAGAACAAAGCGCCGATGATCGAGATGAGCACGATGCCCGCGCCCGACCATACGGCGTAGGCCACTCCTACTGGAATAGAGCGTAGCGTCAGCGAAAGAAAATAGAAGGCTGCCGCGTAGCCCACGACTACAACGGTCGAGGGCGCCAGGCGAGTAAAGCCTTCGGAGGCTTTGAGAGCCGATGTGGCGATTACCTCGGCGCAAATAGCGACGGCCAAATAAATCCAGTTCATGTCAAGATATCCTTGCGAGCCCCGCTCGCACTAAGGGCCCGCACACCTAAAAGCAGCAGCCCGAGCAATTTTCCTTGCCTTTCTAGTGCGATTCCGGCATTAGCGACGAGTGATGGGTGGTGATCAGCCATTTTTGCCCGTCCCAGTGATAGGTGAAGGTGTAGCGTGCTTTGGCAGCCGATCCGTCGTTGAATGCGAACGTATAGAGTCCCGTGTCGATGGCGGCGTTGCACTCGATGAAGATGTGGCGTTGGTCGATCGTGCCAACGGGGCGTTTTTCCAGGAAATGCTGGAAATAGTCGACCTTGGCGGCGGCCGTCAGCCTTGGAGTATTGGACAAGGTGGGCAGCAGTACTGAATCCTGAGAGTAGCGGGCGGCGACGGTTTCAGGCCGGTCGGTTTTAAGTGCGGCATTCCATTGATCGAACAGACCGGAAACTTCCTGTGTTGAGGCGCGGTGGCAGGCTGTCATGCCGGGTTTGTTTGGCGATGTCGCACAGCCCGTTAGCGTGGCGACAATCAGGGTGGCAAAGAACAAGCGCATGAAGTGCTCCCCACAGAGATAGATTAAGGTTCGTTGGATAATCAACTTGAAATAAGGCTCTTGCCGCCTTATACCATGCCGGAGCTTTTTTGTAATCACCGACGTGCAGCCGATCAGGGCTTGAATCGATTCCCATCTGCCCGATGACTGGAATCAACTGCTGGCTGAGGCGTAGGACGCGCGTAGTCTTGATCGTGGGCGGTTCATTAATCGCTGGAAGTGCGAACGTGTCTGGCCAACCACATCGATGGTCTGCCGGTCTGTAACCTGGAACAGAATAAAGTGGCGGCCTTTACGTCCTTGTCGGGCGACATGCAGTGTACGAATACCAGCCTCGATCTCGTCGCACGATATGGATCTTGAGAGCAAGGTGGTGGTTTAGAGACTGATTCACTTCGGGTCTATTATCGTGGACAGCGCATTGACTCGCCTTATTTGTTACCTGCGTTGCATCAGTTCAAGCACGCCATTCTGCGCCTAGTTTTTGTGCTACCCACTGTCAGTAACAGTTCGTT
>JBDTGB010000340.1:0-3772 GCA_039937635.1 Burkholderiaceae bacterium
ACACTTCTGTGCAGGCCCAGTTGGCCCACATGCGCGATACGCTGGCCGCTTGATGCGCGCCATAGATAACAGGATTCCAGGAGTCTGAACATGCAACTCAACCCGTCAGAGATCAGCGAACTGCTCAAGAGCCGAATTGAAGGCCTTGGCGCATCGGCCGATGTTCGCACGCAAGGCACGGTCGTTTCCGTGACCGACGGCATTACCCGCATTCACGGTTTATCCGACGTGATGCAAGGCGAAATGCTTGAATTCCCCAATAATGTGTTCGGCCTGGCGCTGAACCTTGAACGCGATTCCGTGGGCGCCGTGATTTTGGGCGATTACACCGGCGTGTCAGAAGGCGATCCAGTTAAAACCACCGGACGCATTCTTGAAGTGCCGGTTGGCCCCGAGCTGCGCGGCCGCGTGGTTGACGCGCTGGGCGTGCCTATTGACGGCAAGGGCCCGATCAATGCCAAGCTTTCGGACATCATCGAGAAAGTCGCGCCTGGCGTGATTGATCGCCAGTCGGTGTCGCAGCCGCTGCAAACGGGTCTTAAAGCCATTGATTCCATGGTGCCGATTGGCCGCGGTCAGCGCGAGCTGATCATTGGCGATCGCCAAACAGGCAAGACAGCGGTCGCCATCGATACGATCATCAGCCAGAAGGGCAAGGACGTTACGTGTGTCTATGTGGCTATCGGTCAAAAGGCTTCCACGGTTAGCAACGTTGTGCGCAAGCTCGAAGAGTTCGGCGCGCTTGAATACACCATTGTCGTGGTTGCGGCGGCGTCCGAGTCGGCGGCCATGCAGTATTTGTCGGCTTATGCCGGCTGCACCATGGGCGAATATTTCCGCGATCGCGGCGAAGATGCCTTGATCATCTATGACGATTTGACCAAACAGGCTTGGGCCTATCGCCAGGTATCGCTGCTGCTGCGCCGCCCGCCAGGCCGCGAAGCCTACCCTGGCGACGTGTTTTATTTGCACTCGCGCCTGCTCGAGCGCGCGGCGCGTGTGAATGCCGACTATGTCGAAAAATTCACCAAAGGCGAGATCAAGGGCAAAACAGGCTCGTTGACTGCCTTGCCCATTATTGAAACACAGGCAGGGGACGTTTCCGCATTTGTGCCGACCAACGTCATTTCAATTACCGATGGCCAGATCTTCCTGGAAACCGATTTGTTCAACGCAGGGGTGCGCCCGGCCATTAACGCCGGTATTTCAGTATCGCGCGTTGGCGGCGCGGCCCAAACCAAAATCATTAAAAAACTGGCCGGCGGCATCCGCACCGACTTGGCCCAGTATCGTGAATTGGCGGCGTTCGCTCAATTTGCTTCCGACCTTGACGACGCGACGCGTCGCCAGCTCGAACGCGGCAAGCGTGTGGTTGAATTGTTGAAGCAGCCGCAATACCAGCCCTTGCAGGTCTGGGAGCTGGCCGTCGCCTTGTTTGCTGTCGACAAGGGCTATATCGACGATATCGCGGTTGATCATGTGCTTGCTTTTGAGAAAGCGCTTAAAGACGACTTGAAGGCGAAAAAGCCAGAGCTCGTGCAACGCATCGAGGACACCAAGCTATTGTCGAAAGAAGATGAAGCTGAATTGGCCACTGCCGTACAAGATTTCAAAAAGCGCGGTGCTTTTTAAGTTTGACTGGCGCAACAGCGCCCTGACAGGAAAGTACGATGGCTGGAATTAAGGAAATTCGAACTAAGATCAAGAGCGTGCACAACACGCGCAAGATCACCAAAGCCATGGAGATGGTGGCGGCTTCCAAAATGCGCAAAGCGCAGGAAAGAATGCGCGCCGGCCGGCCCTATGCGACCAAGGTGCGCCAGATTGCCGCCCACCTGATGAAGGCGTTGCCTGAATATCGCCATCCTTATATGATGGACCACGGCGCGTTGCGGGCTGTGGGCGTTGTGGTGGTGACAACCGACAAGGGATTGTGCGGTGGCTTGAATACCAACATCATGCGTCTGGTTCTGGCTCGCTTCAAAGAGTTCGACCACCAGGGTGTCAAGGTGCAAGTTACCGCGCTGGGCAATAAAGGCGCGGGTCTTTTAACGCGTATTGGCGCGAATTTAGTGTCGCAAGAAGTGCAGTTGGGTGACACGCCTAATCTGGCGCGTTTGATTGGCGCGATCAAGGTGCAGGTCGACGATTTTGTCAATGGCAAGATCGATGCGGTGTATATCGCGACCAATCGCTTCGTCAACACCATGAGCCAGGATCCAAGCTTTATTCGTTTGTTGCCTTTGCCCGGCGGCCTTGCCGATCCTTTTCAAAGCGAGAATGCCTTGGTTCAGGATCAAAAGGGCGCGATCGAGTCGACATACGGTTGGGACTATCTGTACGAGCCGGATGCACAAACTGTTATCGACGATTTGCTTTTACGTTACGTCGAGGGTTTGGTGTATCAGGCTGTGGCGGAAAACATGGCCTCCGAGCAGTCCGCCCGGATGGTGGCCATGAAGGCGGCCTCCGACAATGCCAAAAAAGTCATTGGCGAGCTCGAGCTGGTTTATAACAAAACCCGCCAAGCGGCCATTACCAAAGAAATTTCAGAAATCGTGGGGGGCGCTGCCGCTGTTTAAGGTGTAAACAGAAAGGCATCCCGTCAAAGATATATAGCAAGGACTAAACATGAGCAACGGTACCATCGTTCAGTGCATCGGCGCCGTGGTGGATATTCAGTTCCCCCGCGACAGCATTCCAAAAATTTACGACGCGCTCAGGCTTGTCGACGAAAGCTCGGAGTATGCCGAACACGGCCTGACCTTCGAAGTGCAGCAGCAGTTGGGCGATGGCGTCGTCCGCACTATTGCCATGGGCTCCAGCGACGGCTTGCGCCGTGGCATGGATGTGTCCAACTCCGGCGCGCCTATTTCCGTGCCAGTGGGTCAAGGCACACTGGGCCGCATTATGGACGTGCTGGGCCGGCCGATTGATCAACGCGGCCCGATTGAAAGCGATGAGCTGCGCTCGATCCACCAGCACGCTCCTAAATTCGACGAACTTTCGCCTTCAGTCGAACTGCTTGAAACGGGCATCAAGGTTATCGACCTGGTTTGTCCGTTCGCCAAGGGCGGCAAGGTCGGCCTGTTCGGTGGCGCTGGCGTGGGCAAAACAGTGAATATGCTGGAACTTATCAACAATATCGCCAAGCAGCACAGCGGCTTGTCGGTGTTTGCCGGCGTGGGCGAACGCACCCGCGAAGGTAACGACTTCTACCATGAAATGGCTGAAGCCGGTGTGATCAAGCTGGACAATCTGTCTGAATCGAAAGTGGCGATGGTGTTCGGTCAAATGAACGAGCCTCCTGGGAATCGCCTGCGCGTGGCTCTTTCGGGCCTGACGATGGCCGAGAAATTCCGTGACGAAGGGCGTGATATTCTGTTTTTCGTCGACAATATTTACCGTTACACCCTGGCCGGAACGGAAGTATCCGCGCTGCTGGGGCGTATGCCTTCGGCGGTGGGTTATCAGCCTACTCTGGCCGAGGAAATGGGCAAGTTGCAAGAGCGTATCACGTCGACGAAAACTGGTTCGATTACATCGATTCAGGCCGTTTATGTGCCGGCCGATGACTTGACCGACCCGTCGCCCGCCACGACCTTCCAGCACCTGGATTCGACCGTTGTGCTGTCGCGCGATATCGCCGCCCTGGGTATTTATCCGGCTGTCGATCCGCTTGATTCCACCAGTCGGCAGCTTGATCCTCAGGTCGTTGGAGAGGAACACTACGCGGTCGCTCGCGGCGTGCAGCAAACCCTGCAGCGCTATA
>JBDTGB010000341.1:0-6498 GCA_039937635.1 Burkholderiaceae bacterium
TTAAATTTACCCGAAACACCCTTTCCGATGCGAGGCAATCTGCCCAAGCGCGAGCCGGGCTGGGTTGCCCAGTGGGAAGAAAAAAAGGTCTACGCGGCCATTCGGGCCGCCAGCGCCGGTCGCCCAAAATTCATCCTTCACGATGGCCCTCCGTACGCCAACGGCGATATTCATATCGGCCACGCCGTTAACAAAATTCTAAAAGACATTATCTTGAAAAGTCGCTCCATGGCGGGCTTTGACGCGCACTACGTGCCTGGCTGGGACTGCCACGGCATGCCGATTGAAATTCAGATTGAAAAGAAATACGGCAAGAATTTACCCGTCGAGCAGGTGCAATCCAAGGCAAGAGCCTATGCGCTCGAACAAATTGATCGCCAGCGTAAAGACTT
This sequence comes from Burkholderiaceae bacterium, assembly GCA_039937635.1. Taxonomy (GTDB): domain Bacteria; phylum Pseudomonadota; class Gammaproteobacteria; order Burkholderiales; family Burkholderiaceae_B; genus JBDTGB01. The sequence goes on from JBDTGB010000341.1 coordinate 393, forward strand.
CAAACGCCTGGGCGTCCTGGCCGACTGGGAGCACCCCTACCTGACCATGAACTTCAGCAACGAAGCCAACGAGCTTCGCTGCCTGGGACGCATTCTGGAAAAAGGATACGTCTTTCGCGGACTGAAACCCGTCAACTGGTGTTTCGATTGCGGCTCGGCCCTGGCCGAAGCCGAAGTCGAATATGCCGACCGCAGCGACCCGGCGGTGTATGTGGCGTTCAAATTCGGCGACAAGAAAAAGCTGGCACATGCATTTGGCTTAACTGATGTCGACGACGGCGCCGTGGTAATTTGGACTACGACGCCATGGACGCTGCCTGCGAACCAGGCCTTGAACGTCAACCCCGAGATCGATTACGTTTTGGTCAAACTGACCCAACCGCTGACTGCCGGGTCAGTGCTGCTGCTGGCGCGCGACCTGGTCGAATCATGCCTGCAAAGTTGGGGCTTGAGCGGCGAAATCATTGCCGTCGCCAAAGGTTCGGCGCTGGCCGGCCTGGAATTCAAGCATCCGCTTACTGATCTGGACCCCGGCTACCGGCGCATGGCTCCGGTCTACCTGGGCGATTACGTCACGCTCGACGCCGGCACCGGCGTGGTGCACTCGTCGCCCGCCTATGGCATTGAGGATTTCATTTCATGCAAGGCCAATGGCCTGACCGATGAACAAATTATCAGTCCGGTGATGGGGGATGGCCACTACGTCGCCAGTCTGCCGGTATTCGGCGGCCTGATGATCTGGAAAGCCAACCCCGAAATTGTCAAAGCGCTGGATTCAGTGGGCTCCCTGCTTAAAGTGGAACAGCACACTCACAGCTACATGCATTGCTGGCGTCACAAAACGCCCATCATTTACCGCGCCACCAGCCAGTGGTTTGCGGGTATGGACCGGCAGCCAAAATCAGGCAAGTCGCTGCGCAAAACCGCGCTTGAAGGCATCGATAACACGCAATTCTTTCCAGCCTGGGGACGCGCGCGCTTGCACGCGATGATCGCCAACCGGCCCGACTGGACACTATCGCGCCAACGCCAATGGGGCGTGCCAATGGCCTTTTTCGTGCACAAAGAAACCGGTCAGCTTCATCCGCGCACGCCTGAACTCATCGAGCAGATTGCTCAGCGCATCGAGCAACACGGCATCGAAGCATGGCAGTCGCTGAACCCCAGGGAATTACTGGGCGACGAAGCCGATCAATACGAAAAAAACCGTGACACGCTTGATGTCTGGTTTGATTCCGGCACGACGCACGCCACGGTGCTGGGCGGCAAAAACCATGAATTTAAAGGATCGCGCGGCGACGAACTGGGATGGCCCGCCGACCTGTACCTTGAAGGGTCGGACCAGCATCGCGGCTGGTTCCATTCGTCGCTTCTAACCGGCTGCATGCTCTACGGCGCCCCACCCTACAAAGCTCTGCTGACCCATGGCTTCGTCGTTGACGGCCAGGGCCGGAAAATGAGCAAATCGGTGGGCAACGTCGTTGCACCGCAAAAGGTGTCGGACTCGCTGGGCGCGGAAATCCTGCGTCTGTGGACCGCGTCGACCGACTATTCGGGCGAGTTGTCCATTTCCGACACGATTCTCAAACGTGTCGTCGAAGGCTACCGCCGCATTCGCAACACACTAAAATTTCTACTGGGCAATCTGCAAGACTTCGCGTTAAACGATAACGCCGCGCCGATGGACAAAATGCTCGAAATCGACCGCTACATGCTTGCCCTGATGGCGCAAGTGCAGGCCGAAACGCTGGACCATTTTGAACGCTACGAATTCCAGCCGGCCGTATCCCGGCTGCAAATTTTTTGCTCCGAAGACCTGGGCGCGTTTTATCTGGATATTCTGAAAGATCGTCTATATACAGCGGGCCAAAACAGCATTGCGCGCCGCTCGGCGCAAACTGCGCTTTATCACATTACATACAGCCTGCTTAAGCTGCTGGCCCCGATCCTGTCGTTCACCGCCGAGGAGGCCTGGACCGATTTGCACGCTGAAAAAGATGCAGCCAGCATTTTCACCGAGCTTTTCCATGTGTTGCCGCGGCCTTCAGATACGACACGGCTTATCGAAAAATGGGATCGGCTGCGCGCGCTGCGCGCCGATGTCATGCGCAAAATCGAAGAAGTGCGCGCGACCGGCGCGATTGGCTCATCGCTTGCGGCCGAGCTTGATCTGTACGCCAGCGGCGATCAATACCAGTTGCTGGCCAGCCTGGAAGACGATCTGCGATTCGTGCTGATCGTTTCACGCGCAAGCGTGCATCACGCCGAAGGCCCCCTGCGCATCGAGGTTGCGGCAAGCGGGCAAAAAAAATGCGAACGCTGTTGGCACCACCGGGCCGACGTCGGAATCGATCCGACGCACCCCGAAATTTGCGGTCGTTGCGTCAATAACCTGTTTGGCAACGGCGAGCCGCGTCACCATGCCTGAAGCCGGAAGCGTCGATTCCAGCCGCCCGCAAAATCCCGGCCGCCTCTGGATATGGATGCTGGGGGCGGTATTGATCGTCGGCGCCGACCAACTGGCCAAAGCATGGTTCAACGGCCATTTGCATTATGGCGAACGCCTGCACGTGCTGCCCTTTTTCGACTTTACCCTGCTCTATAACCCAGGTGCCGCATTCAGTTTTCTGGCGGACGGACAGGGATGGCAACGGTGGCTATTCACCGCCATTGCCTTGATTGCCGCCGGACTGATTGTTCATCTGCTGCGGCGCAGCCTGGACCAACTCTTGTTTTGCGCCTCGCTTATGGCCATACTGGGCGGCGCGGTCGGCAACGTGGTCGATCGCATCCAGCACGGGCACGTCATTGATTTCTTGCTGTTTTATTGGAATACTTGGTATTTCCCCGCCTTCAACATAGCCGATATGGCGATTACCTGCGGCGCATTTTTACTTATTCTGGACGAGTTGCGGCGACACCGACGCGAACGCCGCCAGGCCGCCGATTCAACGTCCTTTCACAAGTAGGCCTTCACGATGCAAGATTTGGCGAAAAAACGGATCATCCTGGGCCTGACGGGCGGGATCGCCTGTTACAAGTCGGCCGAACTGCTGCGTCGATTGCTTGATCACGGGGCAGAGATCGACGTGGTCATGACCGAGGCGGCCACCCATTTCATTACGCCAACCACCATGCAGGCACTATCGGGCCGGCCGGTTTTTCTGGAAGCGTGGGATGCTCGCATGCCCAACAGCATGGCACACATCAATCTGACCCGGGGCGCGGACGCCATCCTGATTGCTCCGGCCAGCACCGACTTCATGGCCAGACTGGCGCACGGTCTGGCCGACGATCTGTTGTCGGCCTTATGCGTGGCCAAAGGAAACTGTCCATTGCTGATTGCGCCGGCCATGAACCGTGAAATGTGGCTGCACCCGGCCACCCAACGCAATGTGGCGCAGTTGGCCGCTGATGGCGTCGTTATTTTGGGCCCGGACGAAGGCGACCAGGCTTGCGGCGAAGTCGGCAGCGGCCGCATGCTTGAACCCGGCCAGATCCTGGCTGAAATGATTGCTTTTTTTCAGCCCAAAGCCCTGGCGAATCGCCGCGTGGTTATTACGGCGGGACCCACCTTCGAAAAAATCGACCCGGTTCGCGTGATCACCAACCGCTCCTCGGGGAAAATGGGTTACGCGATCGCGCAAGCCGCGCGAGAGGCAGGCGCCGACGTGATTTTAATTTCGGGGCCGACCGCATTGGCGGCGCCTTACGGCGTCACACGCATCGACGTGGAAAGCGCAGCCGACATGCACAACGCCGTTATGCATGCCGTGCGCAACGCCGACGTCTTCATATCTGTGGCGGCGGTGGCGGACTGGCGCGTCGCCAACGCTCGCGACAGCAAGTGGAAAAAAAGCGCCATTGCGCAGGCGCCCGAACTGACGTTCGAGCCCAATCCGGATATCCTGGCCGACGTGGCAAAGCTTGTGGCGGGACCATGGTGCGTCGGCTTCGCCGCTGAAACCGAAAATCTGTACGAAAACGCCGAAGCCAAGCGGCTGCGCAAGGGGGTCCCTTTGCTGGTTGGAAATTTGGCGCAAAAAACGATGAATAGCGACCAAACCGAAATGGTCCTGTTTGACGAGCAAGGCCCGCATGCCCTGCCGGTCTTGCACAAACTTGAAGCCGCCCGCCGCCTGATCCAGGCCATCTCGACGCGATTGCCCTAAAAGTATTCCGACAATCCCCCGCTAAAAACATGACACTCAAGAAAAAGATTGCACTAAAAATCCTGGACGTCCGCGTGCACAACTACCTGCCGGCCTATGCCACCACAGGCTCGGCGGGACTCGATCTGCGCGCCTGTCTCGATGCACCGCTGACCATTGCGCCGGGCGCGACCGTGCTTGTTCCGACCGGCTTGTCGATTCATATTGCCGACCCGGCCTACGCCGCCATGATTTTGCCGCGTTCAGGATTGGGGCATAAGCACGGAATTGTTTTAGGCAACCTGGTTGGACTCATCGATTCCGATTACCAGGGTCCGCTTATGATATCGACATGGAACCGCAGCCAAACAGAGTTCCTGCTGCAACCCATGGAACGCCTGGCACAATTGATCGTCGTGCCCGTGCAGCAAGTTGAGTTCGAAGTGGTCGACGATTTTCAATCCAGCACCCGTGGCGGGGGTGGGTTTGGCAGCACAGGTCAAGCTTGAACTGTCGAGCTTAAACGACTGCCCCCTACGCGCACCCCTTCACATGCACATTGGGCGCGCCACGGCCTGGATTTTGTCCCGACAACTGCGCAGCGATCACTATCGCAAGCTCATGCAAGGCATGCTGGTGACCAGTAATCAACGCGGGAATGCCTGGTTGAACGGGCTCCCGCACTTCAGCGCGGCAAATCTTCCCTTTTTTTCCAGACTGATTGACCGAAACCAAACGCCAGGTGGTCTCGAGCACGATATGCTGGTTATAAACCGACTCGAAGCGCTGCACCGCCAGATAAACCTTCCATAAAGGCAGCGATGCGGGAGCGCTTTGCACCGAAATATCGAGCACGTTCAGTTGACGCGACAAATCGTCGGCCAGCGCGCGGCGAATTTGATCGGACAAAGGCGAAGCCCACAATGAATCATTCAAAGGCATTACTTGCGTGCTGCCACTGTCTTGAGTGCTGATGACAATTTGCGGCCGATCGACTTGTTCGGGCAGTTGCACGGGCTGAACGCTGATCGCGTAACCCGCCTTTGAAGATGGAGCAATGGAAGCCGGCACCGAGCGATCAGCCGACCCGGCGCTGGGCAACAAGGTGTAGTACTGGACGGCAGGCGTCGCGGCGCAGCCAGCCACGCTCGCGATCACCGCCACGGCGCCGATCCATTGCAAGATTTTCATGCTTGATTCCTAAGGGTTTGCGGGCAATACATCAGCGGCGCGACCGCGAACCAAAGCGCTGGGGTTAGCGCGCAAATAATCCGCCAGGGCTCGCAACGCCTTCGCTGCGCCAGTCAGTTCGCGCATCGTTCCATCAAGGTTATCGCTTAAGGGCGAATCCTGCGCCAGCAGTTTATCGACCCGATGCAAAGACTGCTGCGCGGCTTTCAGCGTTGCAGCTGCCTGTGGCGTCACCTTGGAATTCAATCCATCCACCAGCTTCGTCACCGACACCAGGCTGGCGCGCAAATCCTTGCTAATGCCTTCGAACGGAATTTTGTCCAGTTTGGCGACAATTCTGCCGAGTTGCTGCTGCAACTGGTCAAAGCTACCCGCAACCGTGGGCAACACCAGCGGCACCCTATTCATCTGAAATTCAACCGCTTCGGCATCCGGGAAGAAATCCAGCGCGACATATTGCTGACCCGTCAGCAAATTGGAAACACGTATCTGAGCGCGCAAGCCCTTCTTGACCAACGGAGCCAAAACAGCCTGTCCCGGATAAACCTCGTTCAGATCGCTCTTGAGCAGACCTTCATATACCGTGCCAAAGCGCATGGGGTACAGTTCCGCTTTGACCAATGCATAAAATTGATTCTCCTTCGTATCGAACTCAAGATCTATGTCGACCACCTTGCCCAGCTCCAGGCCGCGTAAGTCGACCGGCGCGCCCACCTTCAAGCCGCGGACCGATTGCCGAAAGCGCAATTCAATCGGGAAAGGCG